>NZ_SMLD01000067.1:0-44184 GCF_004352805.1 Nonomuraea mesophila | reverse complement strand
GGTGGGGTGGTCCGGGCTGATCGGGCATGGGGGCCTCGACCCCGGCCGGTGCGCTCTCCCCGGCCTGCGCCTGCTCCCAGAGCCCCCGCCACTCGCGCCTGACCTGCTCAGGGTCGCCGCCGAGCCGGTCGACCGCCAGGACCCTGACGAACTCCCACGTCGTCTCCCAGCTCGGCAGCGTGCTGCCCCGGGCGGCGGCCGCCAGCGACGACTTCGAGGCCGCCGCGCCGAGGCGGGTGGCCATGTCGGCGAACGACGGGTCGCCCGCCTTCGACTTGAGCTCCCAGAGGCGGTGGGCGAGCAGGGCGACGGGACCGGCGCCGGGGTCAGGCCGGATCGCCCGGCGCCCTCGCCGGGATCCCGTGCCTTCGTCCTGTGGTCCGGAGGACTCCGCCATCCCACCCCTGCTTCGGTCGAGCGCCCGTGCGGCTGGGGAGCCGCACCACGTCCAGACGGAACGAGGCTATCAAAGGCGTTCTCGTTGGAACGATCCCCGGCGGAGTGGGCCCCGGCCGGGTGGATGCCACCGCGAATCCGCTCGGCCGGGGTCCCGGCGCCTCGGCGATGAGCGCCCAGGCGATCAGGGGCGGCATGTCAGCCGCAGTGCGAGACCTCCTTGACGGTCTGCACGGTCGGGTGCGGGCCCTTGAACTTCTTCTTGTCGTAGTCGCCTCCGCGCACCCACACGCAGCCGTCCACGGCCTGCGCGACGCGGACCTTGATGCCCCGCGAGTGCTTGCACCGGTTGTGGAAGTAGACGGTGACGCTGCGGATGCCGTCGTCGCCGTAGGAGTAGCGGAAGCACCTGGTCTTGCCGCGGACGACGTCGAGGGCCCCCGCCTGGGACTGCGTGGAGACCGCCGGGCCCGCCGTGGCGAACGCCGGAGCGGCCGTCGCCGTACAGGTGAGTGTCGTGGCCGCCACGGATGCCGCGGCGAGCGTCGCCTTGGCACGAAAGCGCATGGAAATTCCCCCAAGTTGTGGATTCGGTGCTTTCGTTCCACACTTTTGCCCGCCGCCCCGGCCGGTGCCAAGCCATCAATGTCCGAACAATGTCCAGCGAATGTTGGACAATTCGCCGGGCGGGCTGAACAGCGGGCCGTCGATCGGGCTGGAGCGGATGCCGCCGGCGACGCGTAGTCCCTTGACGGGATCGCCCTGGGCCGGACGACGAGCACGACCGGCGTTTACAACGCTGTAACGACTTTCGCCGCGCCTGTTTACAACGTTAGAACCAACGATGTAGAACGAGGCAACATCACATGGGCAGGAGTGATTGACATGTCCCTGGAGAGCCTGACCCGGCGACGCGCGCTCGGCCTCGGCCTCGGCGCGATGGTGCTCGCGGGATGCGGCGGGGGCGGCGGCCCGAAGCAGGCGGCCCAGCAGTCGAGCGGACCGGCCACGGCGGCGCCCACCAGCTACACGGGGCCCGCGGTGTCCCTCGCCTTCTGGAACGGGTTCACCGGCGGCGACGGGCCGTTCATGAAGCGGCTGGTCGAGCAGTTCAACAGCGCCCACCCGAACATCAAGATCACGATGAACGTCTATCAGTGGTCCGACTACTACTCGAAGGTGCCGGCGGCGGTGTCCGCCGGGCGGGGGCCCGACCTCGGCATCATGCACGTCGACAGCGTCGCCACCAACGCCGCCCGGCAGGTCGTGCTGCCGCTCGACGACGTGGCCACCTCGCTCAGCCTGACCGAGGCGGACTTCTCGCCGCCCGTCTGGCAGGCCGGCGTCTACAAGGGCGCGCGCTACTCCATCCCGCTCGACGTGCACCCGCTCGGCATGTTCTACAACAGGACCGTCCTGTCCAAGGCGGGGCTCGACCCGGACAACCCGCCCAAGACGGGCGAGGAATACCTGGCCGCGCTGGAGGCACTGAAGAAGGCCGGCGTGCAGGGCCACTGGGCCACGCCGTTCCCCTTCACCGGGAGCATGCAGTTCGGCAGCCTGCTCCACCAGTTCGGCGGCCGGTTGTTCGCCGACGACGCCGGCGCCTCCCGCTTCGCCGAGGAGCCCGGCGTGCAGGCGCTGACCTGGCTGGTCGAGCTGGTCAACAAGGGCTACAGCCCGAAGAACGTGGGCCAGGACGCCGACTTCATCGCCCTGCAGAACGGCAAGGCCGCCTTCAACTGGAACGGCATCTGGTCCATCAACACGCTCAAGGAGCATAAGGACCTGGAGTGGGGCGTGGCGCCGCTGCCCCAGATCGGCCCGGAGCCCGCCGCCTGGGCCGGCTCGCACCAGTTCGTGATCTTCAAACAGCGCCGGCCCGACCAGAACAAGCTGACCGCCGCCAAGGTGTTCATCAACTGGATCAGCGGCCACTCCATCGAGTGGGCCAAGGCCGGTCAGGTTCCCGCCCGCAAGACCATCCGCGAGAGCGCGGAGTTCAAGGAGCTGAAGGAGCAGGCGGCGATCGGCTCCCAGATCGACCACCTGTACTTCCTGCCGCCCGTGGCCGGCATCGGCGACGCCTCCGCGGTGGTCGACCAGGCCGTCAACGCGGCGATCCTGCTGAAGAAGAGTCCCAAGGACGCCCTCACCGAGGCCGCGGCCAAGGCGGACAAGGTCCTCGAGCAGAACCGGAAGAAGTACGGCGCCTGATGGTCTCGCTCACGCTGAAGGGGGCCGCGTCCCGCACGGCCGCCGTCGTTCCCCGGTCGGGACGGGCCACCCCCTACCTCTTCCTGGCCCCCTACCTGCTGCTCTTCGTCGTGTTCGTGCTGGCTCCGGCGATCTACGGGATCTGGATCAGCCTGCACGACTGGGACTACCTGCTGGAGGCCAGGCCGTTCGTCGGGCTCGACAACTACACGGCCCTGCTCGACCCCGCCTCGGCGGTCTACGCCGACTTCTGGATGTCGATGCGGGCCACCGGCATCTTCACGCTGTTCAGCGTGCCGTTCCTGGTGGTGCTGCCGCTCGGGATGGCGCTGCTGCTCCACCGGCCGTTCAGGGGCCGGACGTTCTTCCGCGGGCTGTTCTTCGCGCCGTACGTGCTCGGCGTGGCCGTGGTCAGCCTGATGTGGCGGCTGCTGCTCGACCCGAACCTGGGCCTGATCGACTGGCTGCTCGGTACGGACATCGGCTGGACGACGTCGCTGCCCTGGGCGTGGATCGCGCTGGTCGGCGTGACCGTCTGGTGGACGATCGGCTTCAACGGCGTGATCTACCTCGCCGGCATCCAGGACATCCCGCGCGACCTCTATGACGCGGCCAAGGTGGACGGCGCCGGCAGGTGGGCCGAGTTTCGCCACGTGACGCTGCCCGGTCTGCGGCCCGTCGCGTTGTTCGTGGTCACCACGACGATCCTGGCCTCGGCCAACATGTTCGGCCAGTCGTACCTGCTGACGCAGGGAGCGCCGGGCGGCGAGACCAGGACGGCGATCTTCTACATCCTCGACCAGGGCCTCAGCCAGTACAAGATGGGCAGCGCCGCGGCCATGAGCTACGTGCTGACGCTCGCCCTGATCCTCGTCAGCGTGCTCAACTTCCGCCTGTTCAGGAGGCGCTCGTGAAGCGCTACACGCTGCTCGCCGCGCTGGCCGTGGTGTTCGTGGCGCCGCTGCTGTGGGCGCTCGGCACCTCGCTGAAGAGCCAGTCGGAGGCCACGAGGATGCCGCCGACATTGTTCCCGACCGAGCCGGTCACCCGGGCGTACGGCACGATCTTCGAGGGCACGACGCAGACCCCGGTGCTGCGCTGGTTCGCCAACAGCCTGATCGCGGCCACCCTGCACATGCTGCTCGTCCTGGTGGTCTCGTCGCTGGCGGCGTACGCGCTGGCCAGGCTGGAGTTCCGGGGCAAGCGGCTGATGTTCGCCGTCATCGTGGGCACGCTGCTGGTGCCGGGGTTCGTCTTCCTCATCCCGCAGTTCCTCATCATCGACCAGCTGGGCTGGCTCGACAGCCTGACCGCGTTGATCGTGCCGGGCGCGGCGGGCGCGTTCGGGGTGTTCTTCCTGCGCCAGTTCTTCCTCGGCCTGCCCCGCGAGCTGGACGAGGCCGCGCTGGTCGAGGGGGCCAACCACTGGCAGATCTTCACCAGGATCACGCTGCCGCTGTCGAAGCCGGCGCTGGCCACGCTGGCGGTGCTGAGCTTCCTGGCCAACTGGAACGACTTCATCTGGCCGATCTTCGTGATCTTCAGCCCGGAGTACTTCACGCTCCCGCCGGGATTGTCGATCCTCCAGGGCGCCTACACGATCGACTACCCGGTGATCATGGCGGGCGCCGTGCTGGCCAGTGTTCCGGTGCTGATCCTGTTCGCGCTGACCCAGCGCTACGTCATCGAGGGCATCTCCCGCAGTGGGCTGAAAGGCTGATACATGCACATCGCAGCGGTTGCCACGCTCATCCTGTCGCTCATCGGCAACCCGTCCTTCGACAATCCCGTGTCGCGGGACTTCGCCGACACCTTCGCCGACCCCGCGGTGATCCGCGGTCTCGACGGCTACTGGTACTCCTACGGCACCTCCGACCCGCTGCGCGAGGGCGACGGCGAACATCGGCGCCTGCCCATCGCCCGCTCCAGCGACCTGGTCGAGTGGACGTACGTGGGCGACGCGTTCGGCGAGGGCGACCTGCCGTCGTACGCGGACCCGGACACCCTGCTCTGGGCGCCGGACGTGCGCTATCTCGACGGCCGGTACGTCATGTACTTCACGGTCACCAACTCGGCGAGCACGCCGCACGAGTGGGACTACTCGATCGGGGCCGCCACCGCGCCCACGCCGGCGGGGCCGTGGACGCCCGCGCCGGAGCCGGTGGTGCCGCCCCGCCCGTCCGGCGACGCGTACTGGAACACGATCGACCCCGCGCAGTTCACCGACGTGGACGGCAAGAAATACCTGTATTTCGGCGGATTCTTCGGGGGGGTGTGGGTGAGCGAGCTGTCCGCGGACGGTCTCGAACCCGTCGGCGAGCCCACCCAGGTCGCCGTGGACAACAAGTTCGAAGGCGCGTACGTCGTGCGCCGCGACGGCTACTACTACCTGCTGGCCTCGTCGGCGAACTGCTGCGCCGGCCCCACCACCGGCTACTCGGTGCTGGCCGGGCGCGCCACCAGCCCGCTCGGGCCGTTCACCGACCGGGAAGGACAGCCCCTGCTCGCCTCCCGCGCCGGGGGCACCCCCGTGCTCGCGCAGAACGGCAACCGCTGGATCGGCGTCGGCCACCACTCCCAGCTCACCGACCTGGCCGGGCAGGACTGGATGCTCTACCACGCGATCGACCGCGACGACCCGTTCCTGGACGAGCCGTACGGCGTCAACGAGCGGCCCATGCTGCTCGACCGGCTCGACTGGATCGACGGCTGGCCGGTCGTCCGCGCCGGCGCGGGACCGTCAGAACGCTCCTCGGAGCGGCCCGTGACGAGCGGGCGCGTGCACGAACGATTCTCCGGCGACCTGTCCGGGTGGCGTGACACCGGAGGCTGGGCCGTACAGGACGGACATGTCCGGCACACCGGGGACGCGCAGGCGACGCTGACGTCCAGGAAGGGCCTCGGCGGGGACCGCCGGGCCGAGACCGACCTCCGGCTCGCCGGCGCGCGGCCCGGCGACGCGGCGGGGCTGCGGATCGGCGCGGCCACCGCGGTGGTGTCGGACACCGGCCTGACCGTCACGGCGGAGGGCGAACGCCGTACGGCAGCGCTGCCCGGAGGCGCCGCCACCTGGCGGAACCTGGCCGTCACGGTCAAGGGCCGGACGATCACCGCCGAGGTGACCTCGGCCCGGCTCGGCGACCCCCAGGCCACCGTGAGCCTGGACGCGCGCGTCCCGCTGTCCGGCACGCTCGGGCTGGTCGCCAAGGGCACGGCGGAGTTCGACAACGTCAGCGCGGCCCGGCTCGCCAAGCCGGTCACCCGCAGGGCACCGGTCCCCGAGCCCGGCAGGAAACTCGACGCCGACGAGTTCGCCACCCTGGACCGCGCCTGGGAGTGGGTGCGCGAGGACCCCGCCGCCCGCGTCGCCGGGGGCGCGCTGCGCTGGCCGGTGCAGGACGCCGACCTGGTGGGCACCGGCAACACGGCGAGCGTGCTGCTGCGCACGCCGCCGCGCGGCGACTACATCGTCGAGACCAAGGTGACGCTCGACCTCGGCGAGGACACCGTACGCAACCACCAGCAGGCCGGACTCGTCGCCTACGCCTCCGACGACGACTTCGCCCGGCTCTCGCAGGTGGCCATCTGGAACACCCGGCAGGTGGAGTACGGCCGCGAACTGCCCTTCGCCGGCAAGCTGTCGTACGGCGGGAACATCGGCGGGCCGCCGGCCAGGACGACCTGGCTCCGGCTCGCCCACCACGTGGACAGGAAGACCGGGGAACACGAGTTCCGCGCCGGGTCGAGCCGTGACGGCAGGACGTGGACGTGGTCAGGGGTGTGGACGTTCGGCAAGGACACCTCCCCGCGCATCGGCCTGGTCGCCCACGGCGGGGCGCAGCCCGCGGTGGAGGCGGAGTTCGACTACGTGCGCTTCTACCGCACCCGCTGACGGGCGTGCGCCGCGGTGGTGTCAGGCGGTCGTGCCGGGCGGAGGAACGCCCGGCACGCCGCGGCGGTGTCAGGCGGCGAGCCGGTCCCGCAGGTACGCCGCGACCTGCGCCTGCCACTCGCGCGCCGACTCCAGCATCGCGGTCATCTCGTGCGATCCGTGGACGTGTCCCGGCCAGCAGGTCACCTGGGCCGCGACCCCCGCCTTGGCCAGTGCCTGCGCGTACGCGTCGCCGTCGCCGCGGAGGATGTCGTACTCCGCGGTCATGATCAGGGCGGGCGGCAGCCCCGTCAGGTCGTCCGCCAGCAGCGGCGAGGCGTAGGCGTTGCGGCGGTGCTCAGGAGCGCAGTACTGCTCGATGTTCGCGGCGAGCTCCTCCTGCGTCAGCACGACGGCTCCGAGGTCGGGGGTCTGCCTGCTCGCCGCGAGGTCGAGCACGGGGATCTCCAGCACCTGGGCGCGCAGCGCGGGCCCGCCCTGGTCGAGGAGCATGAGGGCGGTGGCGGCGGCCAGGTTGGCGCCGGAGGAGTCGCCGCCGATCGACAGCCGCGCGGGGTCGACGCCGAGCAGGTCCGCCTGGGCGGTGACCCACCGTACGGCGGCGTGGCAGTCGTGGACCGGCACGGGAAAGCGGTGCTCGGGCGCGAGCCGGTGGGCGACGGAGACCACCACGCAGCCGGCGTCGGCGGCCAGGCGGGCGCAGACGGCGTCGCGGTGGCGCAGCTCGCCGAGCCACCACCCGCCCCCGTGGACGTAGACGTGGCAGGGCAGCGGCCCGGGACGCCCGGGCGTGTAGCAGCGCACCGTGATGCGCCCGCCGTCCACCTCGACCTCGTGGTCCACGACCGTCACGGGCGGCGCGGGCCGCGCCACCGTGGCGGCCCGCTGGTCCATGCCGCGGTGGATGGCGGCGCGTCGTTCGGCGACCGGTGTGGAGGCGTCCGGTAAGTGTTCACGGGCCTGCTGGATCCGGGCCAGAAGCGGGACGAGCTCGGGAAGCACCGGCATGGTCGGGCCTTTCGATACAGTGGCTGTAAGTTTCAGTCACTGTAACCGAGGGGCGATCGATGGTCGAGGGCGTCCGCGAGCTGAAGAAGCGCGAAACCAGGCGGCGCATCGCCGAGACGGCCCTGCGGCTGTTCGCCGTCCACGGGTTCGACGTGGTCACCGTGGCGGAGGTCGCCAAGGCGGCCGGGGTGACCGAGAAGACGGTCTTCAACCACTTCGAGACCAAGGAGGACCTCGTCTACAGCGAGGACCGGGCCTTCGAGGCGGAGCTGCTGGAGAGCGTACGCACCCGGCCGGCCGGCGAGCCCGCGCTCGCCGCCGCCGGACGTTTCCTGCTCGGCCGATACCGGCGCCTCACGATCGACCCGGCGTCGGGGGAGCGGGCGCGCATGTTCGCGACCCTCGTCGCGTCGAGCCCGGCGCTGCGGACCCGGGAACGGCGGATCCACTCCCGCTACGCCGACGCCCTGTGCGCGCTGATCGCTGAGGAACAACGTGCGGGGGCCGGCGACCTGCGTCCCCGGCTGCTCGCCGAGGCGCTGATGGCCGTGCACAGGGAGTCGCTGGCCATGATGCGCGCGGGCCTGCTGGAGGGCACGCCGGTCGACGAGCTCGGGCCGCGCGCCGTCACCGCCGCCCGGCGCGGCCTCGCCCTGCTCGCCGACGGCTTCGCCGGCTACGCCGCCGACCGCCCGGGTGACGCGTCCGCATCTTCCTCGTAGCCGTCACCCCGGCCGCCCTGAGCCTCCCCGAGCTGATCCGGCGCCGGGCGGCACGAGGAGCTGCGGCCGGGTGCGGTCAGGGGTTGTCCATGCCTGGTCCGCGGGAGCTGCCCGGGGTGCCGGTGCCGTTGCCGGTGGACGTCGGTGACGGGCTCGGCGGGGCTGTGCCGGGTGACGTGGGCGACGGCGGGCCGGCGGGCGACGGCGTCAGGTGGGCGAAGTGGCCCGTACGCGGCTTGACCGGCACGGTCACCCGGATCGGAGGCGCCCCGCGGAAGGTGAACGTCATCGGCACCGCGCCGCCCCGGATGCCGCTGGCCGTGGCGAGAGGCTGCTCGCCCATGCCGACGGGCTGCTGGGGAGGCAGGTTGATGGGACCGGGCAGTTGCACGGAGCCGCCACCTTCGACGGTGATCCGTTCGAGTTGCAGGGGTTGGTCGCCGGCGTTGAGCAGCACGCCGTACAGGGGGAACTGCGGCGGCGGCTTGGCCGGGTCCGCGCCGCCCAGGAGGAAGGCGTTGCGCAGGCGCACGCCGTTGCGCCCGTCGGCGTTGGTGCCGTCGTTCTGCGGATGCCACTGCACGGTGTCGATCCCCAGTTTCGCGCACCCGCCGGCCGCCAGTGCCAGGGCGACCATGGCAGAGACGATGGGACGCATCGCACCCACCCCTTTCGGCACCTCCGTCGTAGCCGGTCGCTACCCCTGACGGTCCGGCCGAACCGCCGCCGCTCGGAAACCCCTGCGTACGCGGGGATTGCGGCGAAAAAGTGCCTGATGACCATCGGCGACGCGTCCTGTAGCGTCGCGGGTAACGCGGCACTACCGGAGGAGCGGTAGATGGCAGAGGACCAGCGACTCGACGCGACGGATCAGCAGAAGCGACGGCAGGTGGTCCGGGCGGTGATCGCCTCCGCCGTCGGCACCTCGATCGAATGGTACGACTTCTTCCTGTACGGCTTCGCCGCCAGCACCATCTTCGCGGAGCTGTTCTTCCCCACGAACGATCCGACGACCGGCCTCCTGCTCGCCCTCGGCACCTACTTCGGCGGGTTCGCCGCCCGCCCGATCGGCGCGGCGATCTTCGGCCACTACGGTGACCGCATCGGCCGCAAGGCCACCCTCATCATCACGCTCATGACCATGGGCGTCGCCACCGCCCTCGTCGGCCTGGTGCCGACCTACGCGCAGATCGGCATCTGGGGCGGCATCCTGCTGACGCTGCTCCGCCTCCTCCAGGGCATCAGCGTCGGCGGCGAGTGGGGCGGGTCCGTGCTCCTCGCCACGGAGTGGGGCAAGACACGCGGCGGCCGGCGCGGCTTCCTGGGCAGCTGGCCGCAGTTCGGGGTCCCGGTCGGGCTCGTGCTCGGCTATCTCGCGTTGCAGATCTTCCAGCCGCTCGACCCCTACTGGGGCTGGCGCATCCCGTTCCTGCTCAGCATCGTGATGGCCGCGGTCGGCCTCTACATCAGGCTCGGCATCCTGGAGACGCCGGTCTTCACCAAGGTCCTGCGGGAGAACAAGGTCGAGCGTGTCCCCGTACGCCAGGTCATCGTGAAGAACTGGCGGGAGATCGTGCTGAGCGCTCTGCTGCGCACGGGCCAGCAGGCGCCGTTCTACATCTTCACCGTCTTCATCCTCACCTACGCCACCAGGACGCTCGGCTTCGAGGCGAGCGATGTCTACCTGTACGTCATCGTCGCGGGCGTCGTCTCGTTGGTCACCGTGCCGTTCTGGGGCTACATCTCCGACCTGGTCGGCCGCCGGCGGCTCTACATCATCGGCGCCGCGACCATGGTGGTCTGGTCGTTCATCTACTGGCCGCTGCTCGACACCCGGGTGCCGGCGCTGGTGTTCCTGGCCATCGTGGCGGCCGCGCCCATCCACGACATCCAGTACGGTCCGCAGGCCACGTTCATCGCCGAGAGCTTCACGGGCCGCTTACGCTACAGCGGCGCCTCGCTCGGCTACCAGCTGGCCTCGGTCACGGCGGGCGGGCCCGCGCCCCTGATCGCCGTCTGGCTGTACGCCACCTACGAGAGCTCGTTCGCCATCGCCGTCTACATGGCCATCTGCGGCCTGATCAGCGTGGCGGCCGCGTACGCGCTGAAGGACCGCTCCCACATGGACTACGCGGTCGAGTATGACGAGGCCGCTCCCTAGCGGCATGCTTCGACGATCCTCGAAAGGACAGCCGGCCTCCCGCCCGCGCGCCTAGCGTCGGGCGGGAAGCCGTACGGCTTGCCGAGCGGGGGAAGGAAGCCGACATCACCATGCAAGCGAGTCCCTGCGCGCGCTGTGGAGCTCCGGTCCTGGCCGACGGGAACGCGCCGGGATGGTGGGTGGACCAGTGGAACGGGCGGCACTGCGGGGGCGAGCCGCGCTTTCCGCACCTGGCGCCGCGCAAGAAGCAGGGCAACACGCTCTGGATCGTCGTGGGGTGCGTGGCCGCCGTGGCCGTGCTGGCGGCGGCGGCCGTGGTGGTGGTCGTCCTCAACCGGGGGCAGGACGAGCCCGCCGTGGCGCAGGTGGCGCCGACCCGGCCGAGCGCTCAGGCGGAGCAGCCCTCCGCGTCGGCCAGCGCGACGCCGGACCGGCCGAAGGCGGCCGAGGCGCCGGTGCCCTGCGAGGAGGGAAAGGAGCGCGGCCCCTACTGCTTCCCGCCCACGACGCGCGGGGCCGGCTTCCTGGCCCGCGTCGAGAAGGCGATGAAGTGGCGGTGCTACAAGGCGGGGGAGAAGGACCCCTCCGGCCTCGAGGTGCGCAACGCCGAGTGCCAGGCCGTGAACACCGTCGACCAGTCGTACACGAAGCGGGTGTCCATCGGCTACCGCACCCACGACCGTGACGAGGACGGCGTGATGAACGAGGTCTCCGTCGTGGCCTCGACGCACGCCGAGAACAGGGGCACCACGGCCAAGAACACCGAGGCGCTGGCCGTCGACGCGTTCGAGATCGCGGTGACCCACCTGTGGCCCGGCAACAAGAAGCTGCAGAGCGAGGCGAAGCGGGCCCTCGCCAAGGCGCAGCGCCAGTGCAAGCCGGACTACGAGCCGCAGTCGGTGCCGCTCTCGGTCGGCTACACGGTGGGGTGCGGGGCCCCCATTCCCATCGTGGTGACCAACAAGAAGGGCACGCCGGTCATGACCATCACGCAGTCGCTGGACATCTCGGTCCCCTTCGACTACGGCTGGGACGACTGACGCGGGAGGTCAGACCAGGCCGACCATGAATCCCTCGTCCTTGATCCCCAGGTAGGCCGCCGGGCGGAAGCGCCGCATGCCCTCCTCGAAGATCACCGCGGGGGCCTTGGCGTCGTTGCCGACGTCGATCACCACGGGAGGCGGCGCCGGCGCGGGATGCTGCTGCGGTGGGTACGGGTGGGGGAAGGGTGGTTGCTGGGAGCCGTACGTCATGGACGTGCACGTTAGCGGCGAGGGGTGCCTGTCTCCGCACGTTTCGGCGTTTTGTGAAGAGTCATGGTCGCGGGCCGGTCCGTCACAGGAGCAGGTTGATGACGATCGTCAGAAGGATCGACAGGACGATGGAGATCGCAATCATGGTCAGGCATCCGGCCCATCCTCCGAGGGGCCGGACCTCCCAGTTCCCGAGGCGCATGACCGGGGGCTACCCGCCCGTGGCGGACCTAAGCGATCACGGCTACGGCTTCCACCTCGACGAGCTGCTGGTCGTAGCCCAGCACGGTGACGCCCAGCAGCGTGCTGGGCACGTCGTGCGCCCCCATGTACTCCCGGTAGACCTGCCAGGCCGTGACCAGGTCGGCCTGGCGCGACGAGGCGACGTAGACCGTGGTCTTGACGATGTCGGTCAGCGAGGCTCCCGCGGCGTCGAGCGCGGAGACGAGGTTGCGCATCACCTGATGGGCCTGCTCCGCGTAGTCGCCCGGCGCCACGGTCGCGCCGTCGGCGTCGAGCGGGCAGGCGCCCGCCAGCCAGATGGCGCGAACCGGCGCGTCCACCGCCGCCGCGTAGGCGTATTCGACGTCCTGCGTGAGCCGGTCGTCACGGATCAGCCTCACACCTGTGCTCATTACCTCTCCATCGTCGCGTGGGTCTCTCGTGCGTCGCCCAACGATACGCAGGCCCGCGTGCGACTTATCCGCCCGGGCAGGGGTAGCGGTAAGCGACCAACCCAAGGAGGCTCACGATGAGTACTTCGCACAAGTCGGCCACGCGCTCGCCGGTGCAGGTCGCCGCGCTGGTCGTCGGCCTGGTGTTCCTGCTCGTCGGAGTGCTTGGATTCATTCCGGGCATCACCACCAACTACGGCTCCATGCAGTTCGCCAGCCACCACTCCGAGGCGATGTTGCTCGGCATCTTCCAGGTGTCGATCCTGCACAACATCGTGCACCTGCTCTTCGGTGTCGCCGGTGTCATGCTGGCCCGGTCGTGGTCGGGCGCGCGGGCCTACCTGATCGTCGGCGGCATCATCTACCTGGTGCTCTGGCTGTACGGCCTGCTCATCAACCAGGAGAGCGCGGCCAACTTCGTACCTCTCAACACCGCCGACAACTGGCTCCACCTGGTCCTGGGCGTCGGCATGATCGCGCTGGGGGTGCTGCTGACCCGTGGCCGTGCGGCGGTCACACGCTGATCTGGCGGTCGGCGGGGGCCTGACGTACCTACGTACCCGTATACGGGTAGCGATATAGGGGTTTCTCACGTCCCGTCCCTCGGTGGGCGACAGGCATGCTGTCAGCGTGTCACCAGAGGGGAGGGGCCATGCTGCGAGCCACCGAGCAGCCGCAGAACGCCCGCATGAGTCTGGAAGCCCTGTCGGGGAACCGGTTGCTCGCCTTGAAGGACGGCTTCGCCCTGCGGGCCGGCCTGGGCGGTGACGAGCAGGTGGTGACCTGGGAGTTGTCGGCGACGCCGTCCGCGGTGCCGAGCGCCCGGCGGATGGTCGCGTCCCGGCTGCGGGCATGGGGGCTGCGGGACCGGGCCGAGGCCGCCGAGACGCTGGCCGGCGTGCTGGTCGGCCAGGCGCTGCGGCTCGCCGCAGGCAAGATCACGGTCAGCCTGTCCGCCGAGGACGGGTGGTGCAGGTGCGAGGTCGAGCAGTGCCCTCGTCCGGACGGCCGGACGCGGGACCTCCTCGACCGCCTGGCCTGCTGCTGGGGTGTCGTCCGGACGGCCGGCGGGGAGGCCGTCTGGTTCGAGCTTCCCGAAGCCGGGCGTCGCTGAGCCCCCTCCGCACCCGGGCCGGGACCGGCGCGACCGGCCCCGGCCCGCGGGTGTGCCGCTGTCAGGAGACCTTCTCGCAGATGCGATAGGTCGTCAGCACGCAGATGCGGTGAAGCTGGCGGCACAGGCCGAGATAGTCCGCCTTCGTGGGCGCCGAAGGGCTGGTGTAGACGTCCAGCCTGGCCGCGAACTCCGGGTCCAGCCCACCGGCCCACGGGTCGGTGCACCGGTCGTAGACCTCGTCGATCGGGACGCCCGCCCGGTAGGCCGTGCTCACCTCCTCCTGGAGCCGTTCGAGGTAGGCGATCAGCGCGTCGATGGCCTGCGGCCCGTCGCCCATCGGACCGTGGCCGGGGACGATGGTCTCCAGCTCGGGCAGGCCCGCCTTCATCGCGCGGAGCCCGTGGAGGTACGGCACCGGGCCGCCCTGCAGCATCATGTGCGCCGACCCGGCCGGGCACAGGAAGTTGCCCGTCCAGGCGGTGCGCGCCGACGGGACGTAGACGATGGTGTCGCCTGGGCCGTTGCCCGGGCCGAAGCGGTGCAGCTCCACGGTGGTGCCACCCAAGTCGATCTCGGCCCGGGTGTCGAAGACCACGTCCGGCAGCCGCCAGGTGGTGAAGGCGTCGAACTCGGCCTCGGCGCCGTACATGTTGCCTGCGCGCATCTCCTTCTCGTACGCCAGGTCGTTCATGTTGTCGCGGTTCTCCCGCGAGGTGATCACGGTCACGTCGTCGGGGAAGGCGATGTTCCCGAACGTGTGGTCGCCGTGGTAGGTCGTGTTGGCCAGGTAGCGCAGCGGCCGGCTGGTCACCTCTCCGGCCACGCGCTGCACCTGCGCGCCGACGGCCGGGGTCACACCGGAGTCGATGATCAGTGACGCCTTCGTGCCGGAGACGACGCCGTTGTTGTCCTTGGGCGGGACGTTGGCCATGAGCGCGTGGACGCCCTGGCCGAGCTCCTGCGCCCGCAGTTCCAGGCCGACCGGGCTGAGGTTGGGGCCGTAGTACTCCGGTGGGCGTTCTCTGATCTCGCGGTCGAGCAGGTGGTCGGAGAGCTCGGACATGAACGGAACTCCTGTCCTCGTGGGCCGCCGCGTGCCGGCGGCCGGTTCCTCGATATTAAGCAAGCGATCGATTAATATGCAAGCATGGACCTGAGGGACCGCCTACCATCGGTCGGTGTGGGCACGACGACGGGCAGGCCGCGCCGGGTGGGACGGCCGCGCAAGGAAGACGCCAAGGACACGCGGGCCGTGCTGCTGGCGGCCGCCCTCGACCTGTTCGTCGAGAAGGGTTACGCCGCCACGTCCGTCCGCATGATCGCCAGAGCCGCCGGGCTCAGCGACGCCGGCCTCTACGGCCACTTCGCCGGCAAACGCGCGATCTACGACGAGCTGCTGGCCTCGGCCGGCCCCGGCGCGGTGGGGCAGGTGATCGCGGAGCTGTTCCCCGATCCTCAGGCGACGCCGGACGACCCCGAGAGGTTCCTGCGCGGCTGCGTCGCCCGCATGATCGAGTTCTTCGAGGAGCCGGCGGCGCGCAAGTTCAGCCGGCTGCTGCTGCGTGAGGAGATCGCCGACAACCCCGGCGTCGTCAACGAGATGATCTCGCAGGGCACGCGGACGCTCGGGCCCATCTTCTCCCGGTGGGCCGGGCGCGGCCTGCTCTCGCCGCGCGTGCGGGCGCGGTTGCTCGCAGGCGAGCTGGACGGCCGCGAACTGGCCTGGCAACTGCTGTCACCGCTGGTGTTCATCCGGCTCACCTACCTGCACGGCCCCGACGACCTGCATGACGAGGGCAGGCGGCGGGCCGCCTCGCACCTGGAGCTCTTCCTCGACGCGGCCGTCCGCGGCTAGCGCGTGGCTCAGGTGTCGCGTTTCGCCTGCTCGATCTCCGCGTCGTGCTGAGGGTGCCACATGTGCGGATAGTGCAGGTCGAAGGCCGGCCGTTCGGAGCGGATGCGCGGCATGGACGTGAAGTTGTGCCGCGGCGGCGGGCAGGAGGTGGCCCATTCCAGGGAGTTGGAGAAGCCCCACGGGTCGTCCACGGTGACCCGCACGCCGCTGCGCGCGGTCTTCCAGACGTTGTAGAGGAACGGCAGCGTCGACAGGCCGAGGATGAAGGCGCCGACCGAGGAGACCAGGTGCAGGCCGGTGAAGTGGTCGATGGCGCTGTAGTCGGCGTAGCGCCGGGGCATCCCGGCCATGCCCAGCCAGTGCTGGACGAGGAACGTCGTGTGGAAGCCGATGAACAACGTCCAGAAGTGCCAGACGCCGAGCCGGTTGTCGAGCATCTTGCCGGTCATCTTCGGCCACCAGAAGTAGAACCCGGCGAACATGGCGAACACGACGGTGCCGAACACGACGTAGTGGAAGTGCGCGACGACGAAGTACGAGTCGTGCGTCTGGAAGTCGAGCGGCGGCGAGCCCAGGATGACCCCGGTCAGCCCTCCCAGCAGGAACGTCACCAGAAACCCGACCGAGAACAACATCGGCGCCTCGAAGCTCAGGTGCCCGCGCCACATCGTGCCGATCCAGTTGAAGAACTTCACGCCCGTCGGCACCGCGATGAGGAACGTCATGAACGAGAAGAACGGCAGCAGCACCTGCCCGGTCGCGAACATGTGGTGCGCCCAGACCGTCATCGACAGCCCGGAGATGGCGATGGTCGCGCCCACGAGCCCGATGTAGCCGAAGATCGGCTTGCGGCTGAAGACCGGGATGACCTCGGTGATGATGCCGAAGAACGGCAGCGCGATGATGTAGACCTCGGGATGGCCGAAGAACCAGAACAGGTGCTGCCACAGCAGCGGCCCGCCGTTCTCCGGCAGGTAGACCTGCGTGCCCAGCTTGCGGTCCGCCTCCAGGGCCAGCAGCGCGGCGGCCAGCACGGGGAACGCCATCAGCACGAGCATGCTGGTCAGCAGCACGTTCCAGGTGAAGATCGGCATGCGGAACATGGTCATGCCGGGGGCGCGCATGCACACGATGGTGGTGAAGAAGTTCACCGCGCCCAGGATGGTCCCGAGACCGGCCATCACGAGCCCCGTGATCCACAGGTCACCGCCCGTGATGGGGCTGTAGACCATGTCCGCCAGCGGCGTGTACGCCGTCCAGCCGAAGTCGGCCGCCCCGTCGGCGGTGAAGAACCCGCTCATCACGATCAGCCCGCCGAACAGGAACAACCAGAAGCTGACCGCGTTCAGGCGAGGAAAGGCGACGTCCGGCGCGCCGATCTGCAGCGGCATGATCACGTTGGCGAATCCGGCGAACAACGGCGTGGCGAACAGCAGCATCATGATCGCGCCGTGCATGGTGAACAGCTGGTTGTACTGCTGCGGATTGACCAGCTGCAGCCCGGGCTGGGCCAGCTCCCCCCGGATGACCAGCGCCATGAGACCGGCCAGGAGGAAGAAGGTGAACGACGCGATCAGGTACATGTAGCCGATCACCTTGTGATCGGTCGAGGACAGCCAGACCGCGATGAGCCGGCCCTTACGGCGGACCCGTGACGGCTCCGGCGGCGAGGAGAGCGGCTCGTCCCGGGGCTTGAAGGTGGTCATGTATGATCTCCGTCTTCCAGCGGGCATCGACCGGCCACGCCCCCTGGACGAAGCGTGGCCCGCCACCTGCCTGACCAGCGTTCGCTACCCCGGCCCTCCTGCCCGAATCGCCGCCATACCGCGTGACGGACGATCTGTTACGCCCCCATGGAGGACGGCCGCGCGCGTGGAGAACCACTTCAACGGTTCTCGACCGGACTCCGGTCGTTCGCCTCGTGCCGGCCGGGCGGCTCGGGCAGGCGCAGCGCGATCATGGCCACGTCGTCGTCGGCCGACAGCGGCAGGGCGCTGAGCAACTCGTCACAGAACCGGTCGAGAGGCGCGCGGGCGAGCGTGCACGCGTGCCTGCGCAGCCGTTCCAGGCCCTCGTCGAGGTGCTCGTCGTGCCGTTCCACGAGCCCGTCGGTGTAGAGCAGCAGCGTGCACAGCGGGGGCAGCGGCACCCGCGCGGACACGCACCGTGACTCGTACGGGATGCCGAGCAGCGGGTTGGCGCCGTCCTCGAGGTAACGGCCCCGCCCGTCCCCGGTGATCAGGAGGGGCGGCGGATGACCGGCCACCGCGTAGTTCAGCCGGTGACCGCCCTCGCCCTTCTCGACCCTGGCCAGCACACAGGTCGCGGTCTCCTCGCAGTAGAGGGTCTTCATCGCGATGTTGAGCCGGGAGAGGATCTCCCCCGGAGGCTCCTGCCGGTCCACGACCAGCCCTCTGAGCATGTTGCGCAGCTGGCCCATGGCGACCGCGGCGCGCAGGTCGTGGCCCGCGACGTCGCCGATGGCGAGCACGGTGGCGCCGTCGGGCAGCACGAACGAGTCGTACCAGTCGCCGCCCACGTCGGCGGCGGCGGGGCTGGCGCGGTAGCGCGCGGCGATCTGCATGCCGGGCACCCGCGGCGGCTGCGCCAGCAGGCTGTGCTGCAACGCCACCGCGATCTTGTGCGTGCGCTGGAACCGCATCGCGCTGCTCAGGCTGTCATGGGCCTGCTCGATCATCTCGCGCAGCATGGTGACAGTGCTCTGGCTGATCGGCGCACGGTCACCGCAGGCCGCCACCGTGACCACTGCCGCCAGCGTGCCGTCGATCACGACGGGCAGGAGGGCGAGGCTGTTGGCCCTGGTGGCCTCCAGCCACGTGCGCGTGCCCGCGGGTACGAGATCGCCCAGCTCCGATCCGGGGGCGAACGTCGTACGGAAGGGGCGCCGCCGGCGCACCACGGCGGCGAACCCGCTGTCGGCGGCCAGGCGTTCCTCGCTGAACGGCGGAAGCCTGGGCAGCCCGGCACGGGCCGCGGTGGCGATGCGCTCGGCCACGAAGTCGCCCCCTCGCGCCAGCCCGTCGGCCAGGTCGATCACCAGGTGCACGCTGCACCCGTCGGCCAGGTCGGGCACGATGACGTTCGCCAGCGCGCCGAGCATGCCCTCCAGGTTCGTCCGGTCGGTCGTCGCCGCGGCGGCGGAGTCGAGCAGCCGCTGGCGCCGCTGCTCCTGCCACTGCTGCTCGATGTCGGTGCAGGTGCCCACCCACTCCACCAGGCGGCCGTCCTCCTGGATCGGCACGGCCCGCCCCTGGAAGTGCCGGTACGTGCCGTCGATCGTGCGGAGCCGGTAGACGTGCTCCCACACCTCGGAGACCTCCTTGACCGCGCGGTTCCACGACGACTGCGTGGAGGCCCGGTCGTCCGGGTGCACGGCGTTCATCCAGCCGTCGTCGCGGAAGTCGTCCCACGACTGGCCGGTCACCCGCTCCCATCCCGGGCTCGGCTCGATCACCAGGCCGCCGGGGTCGGCCACCCAGACGATCTGGGCGCTCACCCGGACCAGGCTCTGGTAGCGGCGCAGGATGCGGCGGCGCTCGTCGGCCACCGTCCGCAGCCGCTGCGCCACGGTGACCTGGTCGGTGACGTCCAGGAAGACCGCGAGGACGCCGTACGTGCCGTCCTCGAAGGCGATGCGTGAGAGGCTGAAGGTGAAGAACCGCTGGTGCTCCTCCGGGGCCTCGCCTCCGGGGGCGTCGGTGCGGACGACCGGCCCCCCCGTGCGCAGCACCTGGTCGAAGACGCGGGCGTAGTCCTCCTGGGCCACGCGGGGGAAGGCGTCCCTCAGCGGCGACCCGATCGGCCGCTCGCCGAACAACGACCGGTACGTCTTGTTGGTGTACAGCAGCCGGTGGTCGGGACCACGGGTCACCGCGACCCCCACGGGCGCCGGTTCCAGCACCTCGAAGGTCAGACCACTCACCCGCTGCCCGTAGACACCGTCCATTGCGACTTCCCCCGATGACGCCGTTCACGGTGATGTGCGAGCCCGCCTTGCTCTTACCCGTTCCAGGCGCGACGGGAACACCGCAGGTCAGGGCGCCGACCCGCCTGACGCCCCCTGCCCTCCCCGCACCCGGCGATAGCATGTCTGAGATGTCAGGGCATGAGGTGACTTTCAGGCTTCTGGGTCCTCTCGAGGCCCTGGCCGGCGGGAGGCCGGTGCGACTGCGGGGGCCACGCGCCAGGGCCGTGCTGGCGATGCTCCTCGTGGCCGACGGGCAGGCCCTGAGCATCGACCGGCTCGCCACGGCGTGGGGCGACGACCCGCCGGCGTCGGTGCGCAACCAGGTGATGATCGCCGTGGCCGTGCTGCGCCGAGGGCTGCGGGAGGCCGGCGCTGACCCCGGCATCATCGCGACGGAGGGTTCGGGCTATCGCCTGCGCGCCCCCGCGACCGACGCGGCGGTCGCGGAGAGCAAGATCACGGAGGGGCGGCGCGCCGCCGAGGAAGGCCGGGAGGCGGAGGCGAGCACGCTGTTCGGCCAGGCGCTGGCCCTGTGGCGCGGCCCGGTCCTGACCGACCTGGAGACCGAGGACGTCCGCGCCGCCGCGGCCCGGTGGGAGGAGATGCGGCTGGCCGTCGCCGAGGAACGGGCAGAGCTGGAGCTGCGGCTGGGCCGGCACAGCGAGCTGGCGGCCGAGCTCCAGGCGCTGCTGGCCGAGCATCCGCTGCGCGAGCGCCTGCGCGGCCTGCTCATGCTGGCGCTGTACCGGTCGGGACGGCGAGCCGGCGCGCTGGAGGTCTACCGCACGGGCCGCCGGCTGCTCGTCGACGAGCTCGGACTCGAACCGGGCCCGGAGCTGCGCCGGCTGGAGGCGGCGATCCTGGCCGACGACCCCGAGCTGCTCCGCCCGCCCTCGCGTCCCGCACGGCAGCCGGGCGCGCGGGCAATGCTGGTGCCCGCGGAGCTGCCCGCCGGCACGAACGGGTTCGTGGGCCGCGACGGCGAGCTCGCCGCGCTGGCGGAGTTCCTGACGGCGAAGACGGCGCCCCAGGTCGTGGCCATCGCCGGCACCGCGGGCGTGGGCAAGACCACCCTCGCCGTGCACTTCGCCCACCGCAACGCCACCGCGTTCCCCGACGGGCAGCTCTACGTCAACCTGCGCGGCCACTCGCCGGGCCCGGCGATGAAGCCGGTCGAGGCGCTCACGCGGATGCTCGGCTCGCTGGGGGTGCCGGCCGAGCAGATCCCGCAGGACGAGGAGGCCGCCGCGGGACTGTACCGCTCGTGCCTGGCGGGCAGGCGCGTGCTCGTGCTGCTCGACAACGCCCTGACCGCGGAGCAGGTACGCCCCCTGCTGCCGGCCGCGCCCGGCTGCCTGGCACTGGTCACGAGCCGCAGCCGGCTGGCCAAGCTCATCGCCAGCCACGGCGCCCGGCAGCTCAGGCTCCACGTGCTCGGCCACGCCGACGCGCTGGCCCTGCTGGCCTCGGCGATCGGCCATGACCGGGTGGCCAACGAGCCGCAGGCCGCGGCGGAGCTCGTACGGCTGTGCGCCCATCTTCCGCTGGCCCTTGGGGTGGCGGCCGCCAACATCGCCGTCAACCCGCACCTGTCGATCGCCGGCTACGCGGCGGCGCTGGCAGCCGACCGGCTGGACACCCTGGAGATCGACGGTGAGTCGGCGGTGCGCGCCGCCTTCGGCCTGTCGTACGCGCGGCTCACCCCCGACGCCCAGCGGCTCTTCCGCCTGCTCGGGCTGGCGCCCGGCCCCGACATCACCGCCGAGGCGGCGGCGGCCCTGGCCGGCTCCGGCACCGTACAGGCCGCCCGGCTGCTCGACCGGCTCGCCGCCGCGCACCTCATCGACGAGCCCCGGCCGCGCCGCTACGCCTTTCACGACCTCATGCGCCGGCATGCCGCAAGCCAGGCCGAGCAGGACGACGCGCCGGCCGACCGGCTCGCGGCGATCGAGCGGCTCGGCGCCTGGTACGTCTCGGCGGCGACGCAGGTCGCCCGCGTCGCCTACCCGTCGCGCACCTGGGTCCCCACCATCTCACCCCCGCCACCGGCTCCCGTCCCCGAACCGGTGAACCCGCCTGGGGCGTCCGGTCCCGAGCGGGTGAACCCGCCCGCCGTGGCCGTTCCCGCGCCTGCGAGCCCCACCGACGCGCTGGCCTGGCTGGACGCCGAGCGTGCCAACCTCGTGGCCGTGGCGGCGCACGCCGCGGTCGAGGGGCCCCGCCGGTTCGCCTGGCAGATCGCCGAGATCCTGCGCCCGTACTTCGTCTTCGGCGCCGAACCCACCGACGCGGAGGCGCTGGCCGAAGCCGCGATGCGGGCCGCCGTCGCGGAGGACGAGCCGCTGGGCCAGGTGACGGCTCAGCTCAGCCTGGCCATGAACAGTCGCCTGCGTGCCCGCTACGCCGACGCCGCGGCGGCCTTCGAGGCGGCCGCCGCGCTGGCCCGGCGGGCCGGCTGGCCGCAGGGCGCGGCCGCGGCGCGCAACAACCTGGCCGTGGTCCTGGTGGAACGGGGGGCGTTGCGGGAGGCGAGGGAGAGCTTGCGCTCCTCCCATGACATCTACCGCTCCGCCGGGCAGCTCAGGAGCCAGGCGGTCATCGCCGGCAACCTCGGCGTGGTCTGCCTGCAGCTCGGCGCGCTCGACGAGGCGGAGAAGCACATCCGCGACGCCGGGATGTTGTGCGAGGCGGTCGGCGAGAGGCTGGGCGGCATCGAGGTCACCAACCTGGCGAGCGTCCGCCGGCTGCTCGGGCGCCTCGACGAGGCGCTCCACCTCGCAGGGCAGGGGCTCGCCGACAACCGCGCGAGCGGCCGCACCATGGAGGTGCCCAAGAGCCTCGGCGTCCTGGCGCAGATCCACCGCGACGCGGGCCGCCTCGACCAGGCGCTCGACCACGCGCGACGGGCCGAGCGCCTGGCCAGGGAGGCCAGGAACGGATTCGGGCTGTGCCTGGTCACCGCCATCCTCGGCTCGGTGCACACCGCCGCCGGCGAGTACGCCGAGGCCGCCCAGGTCCATGCCGCCGTGCTGGACCAGGCGCGCGACGCCGGCATGAACTTCGTCATCGTCAAAGCGCTGCTCGGTCTCGGGCAAGCCAACCTCGGCCTCGGCTCCATGGACGAGGCGATGCCTCAGGTCGGCCGGGCCCTCGCCATGGCCCGCGATGCCGGATACCGCATCCAGGAAGGCAACGCGCTCACCACCATGGCCGAGATCCACCGGGCCCTCGGCGACCCGGCACGGTCGGCACGGTGCGCGGAGCAGGCCCTCGCCGTGCACCGGGAGACCGGCTTCCGGCTCGGGGAGGAACGTGCCCGTGCCCTGTGCGACGTCGCCCTCCGGTGACCTTTCACCGGTCCAGGACGGTCAGCGCAGCGGGAAGCGGTCGACGTCCACCGTGGCGAGATCGCGCAGGAAAGCGCGTGTGCGAGGGTCGTCCCAGTCGTTCCACTCGGCGGCGTCGATGAGCGTCCACACCCCCCATTCCAGGAGCATGTAGCGCACGGCGACCGGCCACACGGCCAGTTCGGCCTCGGTGAGCCGGACGTGCCGCCGGTAGGCCGAGGAGAAGGCCGTCCACTCACCGGTCGTGAAGAGCCGGGGCGGCCCGGTGGCCGTCTCGTTGTGGAACAGCAGCGCGGCCAGCGCCAGGTCGAGCACGCGCGGCGCGTACTCGGCGTTGTCGGGGTCGACCAGTACGGGTGCGTCTTCGGCGTACACCAGGTTGTTCGCCTTGAAGTCCATCGACACCGCGGCCCGCGGAAGCCCGCCGTCCCGCACCGGCGGCAGCGTACGCGCCATGAACGACTCCAGCCACGGCTCCATGCGCGCCATCACCTCGTCGAGCAGGTCGGGCGCGTGCTTGCCCAGCACCTGCCGCAGCCCGGTGACGTCCTCCTCGACCGAGGCCGCGTCATGGTCGGGCCAGCCGAACTCCGGCATGCCGTCCTCATGGCCGTCCGCGGCCGGCCGGGCGGCGTGGATGCGGCCCAGGAGGTCGCCCGCGGCGGCGACGTCGTGCGCGGAGCCGGTGTACGGGCGCCCGCCGACCCACGAATAGGCCACCCAGAACCGGTCGCCGACCTGGGCCGGGTTGTCCATCGGCAGGGGAAGCGGGGTGACCACGCCGACGCCCTGCCCGGCCAGCGCCGCCACCCATCGGGCGATCGCGGCCGCGGCCGACGCGGGGCCGGTGGTCCGCTTGATCACGGCCTTGCCGTCGCCCAGCCGGACGGGGAAGACGGGAGCGTACTGATAGCAGGACTGCTCCGGCCTGTCCGCCTCGTCGACGGCGAAGTGCTTGAAGACGGCGGCATGGCCGGCCGCCCGCTCGTAGGCCATGAATGCTCCTGCGGGTCCGGGGCGATCTCGACAAGATAGCCCGAACCCGCACGGAGCGGGCAACCGGTTATCGGGAGGGCGCCTGCTACCGGCTCGGGGGCAGGCCGAGCAGGGTGGCCGCGCGCTCGCGCATCTCCACCTTGCGGATCTTGCCCGTGACCGTCATCGGGAAGGAGTCCACCACGTGGACATAGCGGGGGATCTTGTAGTGGGCGAGCCGGCCCGCGCAGAAGTCCCTGAGCCGCTCGGCCGTCAGCCTCGTTCACGGCGGCGTCGAGCTCCGCGTAGGTCCAGCGGCGCCCGGCCGCCACGTCCACCATCGCCTCGTGCCCGCCGAAGCGGGACACCGCGCGTTCGAGGTTCTCCCCGATCGTCTCGCCCAGCAGCGCGACGGAGACATGCCCGAGGCGTACGAGAGCAGTGCGTCACCCATGGGAACAGCCTCCGCCCGGATCGGCCCGCCGACCAGCCCCTCCCGAGGATGCCCAGGGGCCAGGCGTGGAAGGCCGCCGGACCGGGCAACATCCAGGGGGTCTCCGAACAGAGGGGTGTGGCAGGACATGCCGTCCGTCGTGCTGATCGGCACACTCGACACCAAGGGCGAGGAGTACGCGTGGCTGCGCAACCGGCTCGTGGAGCTGGGCAGCGACGTGGTGGTGATGGACGTCGGCGTCGGCGTTCCCGGCCAGACGCTGCTCGCCGACGTCTCCAACGAGCAGGTCGCCGAGGCGGGAGGAGGCGACCTGCGGGCGTTGCGCGCCGCCGGCGACCGGGGTGCCGCCGTGACCACCATGGGGGAGGGCGCCGCGGAGATCCTCGCCGGGCTGCACGCCGACGGCCGCGCCGACGCCGTCCTGGCGCTGGGCGGCAGCGGTGGCTCCTCGATCGCCGCGCGGGCCGTGCGCGACCTGCCCATCGGGCTGCCCAAGCTGATCGTGTCGACGATGGCGGCCGGGGACGTCTCGCCGTACGTCGGGGCGAAGGACGTCACCATGATGTACAGCGTGGTCGACATCGCCGGCATCAACCGGCTCTCCCGCGCGATCCTCGGCAACGCCGCCGCCGCGGCGGCGGGCATGGCCCGTTCGCACCAGCTCGCCAAGGCCGAGCTGACCTCGGGCGGCTCCGACCGGCCGCTGATCGGCGCGTCGATGTTCGGCGTGACCACCCCGGCCGTCGACGCCGCGCGCGAGCGGCTCGCCGAGCTCGGCTACGAGGTGCTGGTCTTCCACGCGACCGGCGCGGGCGGGCGCGCGCTCGAAGGGCTCGCGGCGAGCCGGATGCTGGCAGGCGTGCTCGACCTGACCACCACAGAGCTGGCCGACGACCTCGTGGGCGGCGTCCTGTCAGCGGGGCCCGACCGGCTCACCGCCGCCGGCGCGCACGGCGTGCCGCAGGTGGTCGCGCCCGGCGCGCTCGACATGGTCAACTTCGGTCCCCGTGACAGCGTGCCCGCCGAGTTCGGCGACCGCCTGCTGTACGTGCACAACCCCACCGTGACGCTGATGCGCACCACGGCGGGCGAGATGGGCGAGCTGGGCCGCCGGGTGGCCGCCAAGCTGCGCGACGCGAGCGGGCCGGCCGTGCTGTTCGTGCCCCGCAGGGGCGTGTCCGCCCTCGACGCGCCCGGTGGTGCCTTCGCCGACCCGAAGGCCGACGAGGCCTGCTTCGAGGCCATGGCCGAAGGGCTGCGCGGCTCCGGCGTCCCCGTCGAGGAGCTCGATCTGCACATCAACGACCCCGCCTTCGGCCGCGCCATGGCGGAGCGGCTGCACCACATGATCACTGGAGGTGTCACGTGAACAGGCAGGACGTCCTCGACAGGCTCCGCGGCACGGTCGCGGACGGGCGGCCCGTCGTCGGCGCGGGAGCCGGCACCGGCCTGTCGGCCAAGTGCGCCGAGGCCGGTGGCGTCGACCTGATCATCATCTACAACTCGGGCCGCTACCGCATGGCCGGGCGCGGCTCGCTGGCCGGCCTGCTGCCGTACGGCGACGCCAACCAGATCGTCGTCGAGATGGCCTCAGAGGTGCTGCCCGTCGTGCGGGACACGCCGGTGCTCGCCGGGGTGTGCGGCACCGACCCGTTCCGCGTCATGCCGCTCTTCCTCGACCAGCTCAAGGCGATGGGGTTCGCCGGCGTGCAGAACTTCCCGACCGTGGGCCTGTACGACGGCACCTTCCGCCAGAACCTGGAGGAGACCGGCATGGGCTACGACCTGGAGGTGCAGATGGTGCGGCAGGCCCGCGAGCGCGACCTCGTCACCGCCCCCTACGTCTTCGACGAGGCCCAGGCGCGGGCCATGGCCGAGGCGGGCGCCGACGTGCTCGTGCCGCACGTGGGGCTGACCACCAAGGGCAGCATCGGCGCCGGCACCGCGCTCACCCTCGACGAGGCCGCCGAGCGGGTGCAGGCCATGCGCGACGCGGCCGTCGCCGTCCGGCCCGACGTGCTCGTGCTCTGCCACGGCGGGCCGATCGCCGAGCCGGATGACGCCGCGTACGTGTTGTCGCGCACGAAGGGCGTGGTCGGCTTCTTCGGCGCCTCGTCCGTCGAGCGCCTGCCCACCGAGCGCGCCATCACCGAGCAGGTCCAGGCCTTCAAGTCACTCACGTTCTGACAACGTCCGAGAGCGAGGAACCGACATGCACGTCAGCCCCGACAAGGTGCCGACGATGGCTTTCGACTGGGGATCGATCAAGTGGTTCGTCACCCCGTCGGCCGTCGAGGGGGCGAGCAGCACCCTGGGCGAGGTCATCGTCAACCCCGGCCGCGGGCACGCCCGCCACAACCACCCCGCCGCCGAGGAGATCATCTACGTCATCTCGGGCGAGGGCCGCCAGATGGTGGACGACGGCGAGGAGTTCACCATCAGGGAGGGCGACACGGTGCACATCCCCGCAGGCGTCTACCACTCCACGTTCAACACCACCTGGCGTCCGCTGCGGCTCATCGTCACGTACACGCCCGGGGGAGAGGAGAAGGCGCTGGAGGCCGCGCCGGACCTCACGCTGCACGAGCCGGGCGGCGTCGCGGAGTGGCGCCAGGCCTGACACCGCACGAGACCAGGGCCGCCATCTGCGCGGTCGACACGACCGCGGGTCAGGCCGGCTCCTGGGCCGCCACCCCGGCGGGCACCGCGTGGTCCTGCCGGGAGCCGCGGCCGGCTGACCGCAGCCGGCGGCGGGTCACCGGCCGGAGCGGTCCAGCGGCCGGTCGGGGTGATGCGTCATCAGGTCGGCGCCCCGGGGCCCGTGGTACGGGTCGCCCGCGCGCAGCCCGGCGGTCTGGATCACGCGGCTGATGTCGCTGGGTGTGAGCAGCCCGATCAGGCGGCCGTCCGGGTCGAGCACCACGGCCCGGCCGTCGGCGCAGCCGCCCATCCTGCCCAGCACGTCGATCAGTGTCTCGTCCGGCCGGGCGGCGGGCACCTCGCCGGGAGGGCAGGCGATGTCGCGCAGCCGCGTCGCCGTCCGCGCGTCCGGCGGCACCCGGCGGATGCGGTTGAGCGTGACCAGCCCGAGGAAGCGCATGTCGTGGTCCACCAGCGGATAGGTGGACAGGCGCTCGCGCAGGACGACCCGGTCGACGAGTTCGGCCACGGTCTCGTCCGGATGGGCGACGACGAGCCGGTCCGCCATGACGTCGCCGATCCTGACGCCGTGCAGCGACGAGCCGAGCTGCGCCTGCTGTTCCTCGGCGCTGGCGGCGCTGACGAGGAACAGGCCGATCAGCGCCAGCCACAGCCCCTGGAACCCGCTGCCGGTGACGAGCTGGAGGAAACCCAGCGCGATGAGGACGTAGCCGAAGACCCGGCCCGCGCGGGCGGCGGCCACCGCGGCCCGCGTACGGTCGCCCCACCGCGACCACAGGGCGGCCCGCAGCACCCGCCCGCCGTCCAGCGGCGCGGCCGGGATCAGGTTGAACACGGCCAGGATCACGTTGACCCCCGCCAGGTAGGTGAACATCCCGACCAGCAGCGGCGCCCCGCCGGCGGCGGCGACCAGCAGCGCGACGGCCCCGAAGAACACGCCGCACGCGATGCTGGTGAGCGGTCCCACCACCGCGATCCTCAGGTCCGCGCCCGGCGTACGCGGCTCGCCGCGCAGCTCCGCCACCCCTCCGAGCAGCCACAGCGTGATGCGCGCCACGTCGATGCCGTGGCGCTTGGCGACCAACGCGTGGGACAGCTCGTGGGCCAGCAGCGAGCCCAGGAACAACACCGCCGTTACCAGCCCCGCCAGCAGGTACACCACGGGGGACGAACCCGGGAAGACCACGGGGAACCGGCCGAAGGCCAGCCCGACGAGCAGGATCACCACGATGACCAGCACGCTGACGTTGAGCCCGACCGGTACCCCGCCGATCCGGCCGAGACTGATGGATGAGCGCATCCGCCCTCCCCACAGGTACGAGTGCCCGACCCACTACCCACAGAGGGCACACCCACGCAGCGACCCGGACGTTCAGGATCAAACGTGCGAAGAGGCGGTAGGATCATCGGTGACCACCGGACACGAGGAACGATGTCGAGCATCAAAGAGGTCGCCCGGCTCGCCGGGGTCTCCGTCGGCACCGTGAGCAACGTGCTCAACCGGCCCGAGATGGTGGCCCCCCAGACGCGGCTGCGGGTGCAGGCGGCGATCGCCACGCTCGGCTACGTCCGCAACGGTTCGGCCCGGCAGTTACGGGCCGGCCGCAGCCGCACCATCGGCGTGGTCGCCCTCGATCTGGCCAACCCGTTCTTCATCGACGTGCTGCGCGGCGTGGAGACCGCGGCGCAGCCCCTCGACGTCAACGTCATGGTCTTCAACAGCAACAAGGACGCCTCCCGCGAGGCCGGGCTGCTGGAGACGTTCGAGGAGCAGCGTCCCCTGGGCGTGCTCATCACGCCGGTCAACGACAGCGGTGAGGAGGAGCGGCTGGGCCGGCTCATCTCCCGCGGCATCCCGGTGGTGCGCTTCGACAGCTCGGCCCCGCACAGCCGCGGTTGTGCCGTGGCGGTGGACGACCTGCTCGGCGGACGCCTGGCCGGCCGGCACTTGCGCGAGCGGGGGCACCGCCGCATCGCCTTCGCCGGCGGGCCGTTCAGCGTGCGTCAGGTGCGGGAGCGGCGCGACGGCCTGGCCGCCGTGCTGGGCCCCTCCGACGTGCTGACCGTCATCCCGCTGCCCGACCTGACGGTGGCCACCGGGCGCGTCGCCGGCGCCGAGCTCGCCGGGCTGCCTCCCGCCGAGCGCCCCACCGCGCTCTTCTGCGCCAACGACC
Source organism: Nonomuraea mesophila (assembly GCF_004352805.1). NCBI lineage: Bacteria > Bacillati > Actinomycetota > Actinomycetes > Streptosporangiales > Streptosporangiaceae > Nonomuraea > Nonomuraea mesophila. The sequence continues at coordinate 15,290 of NZ_SMLD01000067.1, read as the reverse complement.
TGGTCGCGATCGGGGCGTTGCAGGAGATGACCCAGCGGGGCCTGCGGGTGCCGGCCGACGTGGCGATCCTCGGCTATGACGACATCGACTTCGCCGCCGCCGCGGCGGTGCCGCTGTCGTCGATCCGGCAACCGCGCGAACAGCTCGGCCACACCGCCGCGCTGATGGTGCTGGAGGAGGCGAACCAGCCCGCCGGCCACGCTCATGAGCATCGCCAGGTCGTCTTCCAGCCCGACCTGGTCGAACGCGCCTCCACCGCCGCTCCCTAGCGGCGCCGTCAGCTCATCTGGTCGTTGAGCTCGGTGGCGCCGGGGCCGGGGAAGGGGCCGTTGAACGGGATCGCGCTCGGAGACGGGCGCAGCGTGCCGGAGAAGTCCTGGTAGGACAGCAGGATGGCCACCGCGAGCACCAGGACGACGCTGGTCGCCGCGGCCAGCGCCCACAACACGACCGCCGGGGTGCTCAGGGCGTCGAGCCCGCGGGGCGGGCCAGGCTCGCCGCTCCTGCCGCGCGGCCCCGCCAGGAGCTTGTCGAGCACGGGGTCCTCGTACGCCAGTTGCTCTTCGATCTGCGCGAGCGCTCGCCGCTCGTCTCTGGACATCGCCATGATCTCAGGCCGTCTCCAGGGCATGACGGGAACGGCCGATCTGGAGAGGGGGCACAAGCACCTGAGGGACTCCCAACGTGGCTCTCCACATTCTTGCAGTATGCAACATTAGTGACTCCGCTGTCACGGCGCGCGGAGTTCACGGATCACCTTCGCACGCGGGCCCGCGACGGCCGCCGAGGCGCCACCGGCGGCACGCGGCAGTGCCCCACGGCCGTCCGGCCCGCCTTCGCGATCTTCCCACCTGCGGCGGGACGGCATCGGCCGCCGGGCCGGCATGTGAACGCCCGCGCCCCACCGTGTAGAACAGTTCTATGCCAGAGCGTCAGCCCGCCCAGATGAACGGTGAGGACCGGGATGCCGTCATCTCGGCGGTGCTGGCGGGTTCGCGGCTGCTGGTCGCGATCGCGGCGCGCTCGCTCGGCGCCGTCGCCGACCGGGTGACGCTGCCGCAGTTCCGGATGCTCGTGGTGCTCTCAGGGCACGGCGAGACCAAGCTCGTCACCATGGCGGAGCTGCTCGACGTCAATTCGTCCACGGCCATGCGCATGGCCGACCGGCTCGCCGCCGCGGGGCTGGTGGTCCGCGAGGTCAACCCGCTGAACCGGAGGGAGAGCCTGATGCGCCTGACCGATGAGGGCAGCCGCATCGTGGACCAGGTGACCGCCCGCCGCAGGGACGAGATCGCGGCGATCGTCTCCCGGATGTCGCAGGTGGAGCGCCGGGCGCTGATCTCGGCGATGGCCGCCTTCAACGAGGCGGGCGGCGAGTCGGCGGAGGCCGGCACCCACCCTCTCGGCTGGCCCGACGCCTGAGAGGCCGGTCAGGCACGTACGCGCCCCGGCGTTGAGCCTGGAGCCGCCACGACCGGGGCGGGCCGCACGGCGGCGGCCCGCCCCGGTCAGGCGGTCATGGACCAGGCGGTCAGAGACCAGAAAGTCAAGGACCTGGCGGTCGGGGACCTGGCGGGTCAGGCGGCCTCGTCGCTGCCGAGGAAGCCCTGCTTGTCCAGCCAGTCGGAGGCGACCTTGCCCGGCTCCATGCCCTCGACGTCGACCTGCGCGTTGAGCTGCTGCATGGTCGCGTCGTCCAGCTTGGCGATCACGGGCTGGAGCACCTTCTCGATGGCCGGGTTCTTCTGGTAGGTCTCGTCCCTCAGGGTCATGGCGGCGTTGTAGATCGGGAAGAACTTCTTGTCGTCCTCCAGCACCGTGAGGTCGAGGGCGGCGATGCGGCCGTCGGTGGTGAACACCTCGCCGAAGTTGCAGGTCTCGCCCTTGTCGGTCTCGGTGTAGACGACGCCGGTGTCGAGCAGGGAGATGTTGTCCTTGGGGATGTCCATCTCGTACGCCTTGCTCAGGCCGGGCAGACCGTCGTCACGGGTCGAGAACTCCGTCTCGATGCAGATCGTGACTTCCTTGGGGTTGGTCTTGGCCAGCTCGGCCACGTCGGAGACCGTCTTGACCCCCAGCTCGGTCGCCTTCTCGGAGCGGATGGCCAGGGCGTAGGTGTTGTTCAGCGGGGTCGGACCGATCCAGCGGATCTTGTTCTTCTCCAGGTCGGCCTCGGCGGTGGCCTTGAACTGCTCGGCGGAGTCCTGGATCGGCTTGGTGTTCTTCAGGAACTCGATCCACCCCGTGCCGGAGTAGTCCCAGTACATGTCGATCTCTTTGGACTCCAGGGCCTTGCGGTTGGGCACCGTACCGCCGAGGTTGGTCTTGTCGACGACCTCGGCCCCGTGCGCCTTGAGCAGGTGTACGGCGATCTTGCCGAGCACGATGTTCTCGGTGAAGTCCTTGGACCCGATGATGTACTTGGTCCCCTTGAGCTCGTCGCCCGCCGCGCCGGCCTCGACGGCGTCGGAGGAGCCGCAGGCGCTCAGGGTCGTGACCGAGAGGGCGGCGGCTGCGAGCAGGGTGAACGTCTGTCGGAGCGGGCGGGAGAACATTGATGCACCTTCTTGCTTATGTGATCGGATCATTGCCGGAAGCTTGGTCACATGCCGCGTGGCTTGAGCAGGTCCTCGGCGAGCCCGCCGAGCCAGTCGATGAAGAAGGCGATGCACGCGGTGAGCACGCCTCCGACGATGGTCACGGGCATGCGGTTGAGCTTGAGGCCGTTGACGATCAGCTCGCCGAAGCCGCCGGCCGCGACGAAGGCGCCGAGCGTGGCGACGCCCACGGTGAGCACGAGCGCGGTGCGCAGGCCGGCCAGGATGGCGGGCACGGCCAGCTTGAGCTCGACCCGGCGCAGGATCTGGCCCTTGGTCATGCCCATGCCGCGGGCGGCCTCGATGAGCGCGGGATCGACCTGCTGGACCCCGACCATGGTGTTGCGCAGGACGGGCAGCACGGCGTACGCGACGAGTCCGACCAGCGCGGTCTGGAACCCGACGCCCATGAGGAACGTGGCCAGCACGAGCAGGCCGATGGAGGGGACGGCCTGGCCCAGGTTGCCCACGGTGAGGATGACGGGCGTGATCAGCCGGTTCCTGGAGCGCGAGGCGGCGATGCCGAGCGGGATCGCGATGATCACCACGAGCGTGGTGGCGGCCACCGTCATCTGGATGTGCTCGACGGCCTTGGCCAGGATCACCGCCTGGTTGAGGCTGCGCTGCTCGATCGAGTCGAGTTCCAGCGTCCCGACCCAGGCGTAGAGAGCGACCAGCACGGCGCCGATGGTGACGGGCGTGATGAGGTGGCGCGCGCCCACCGTACGGCTGATCGTGCGGGACTGCCCGACGGCCAGGGTCTCAGCGCTCACTTGGACACCACGTCCTCCTGCTCGCCGACGCGGGTGCCCACGGCCTCGCACAGGGCGGCGTAGGTGAGCACCCCGGACGGCGTGGCGCAGCGGTCGGCACCGTGGGCGATCATGATGTCCAGCGCCTCGCGGAGGCTGGCGTCGGCGGACACCTGCGGCAGCCCGGAACCGGCCGGCGAGCCGGTGGCCGGCACGTCCCCCACGCGCATCAGCGCGAGCCGCTTGAGCGTGGCGTCCTGCCCGATGAAGCTCGCGACGTAGTCGTCGGCGGGATCGGCGAGGATGGCGGCCGGCGTGTCGTACTGCGCGATGTGCGAGCCCTCGCGCAGCACGGCGATGCGGTCACCGAGCTTGATGGCCTCCTCGAAGTCGTGCGTGACGAAGATGATCGTCTTGCGCAACTGTTTCTGCAGTTTGACGAACTCGTTCTGCAGGTGCTCGCGCGTGATGGGGTCGGTGGCGCCGAACGGCTCGTCCATGAGCATCACGGGTGGGTCGGCGGCCAGCGCCCTGGCCACGCCCACACGCTGCTGCTGGCCTCCGGAGAGCTGGCGGGGGTAGCGGTCGCGGAAGGCCGACGGTTCCAGGTTCACCAGTGACAGCAGTTCGTCCACGCGAGCGGAGATCTTGCCGGCCGGCCAGCCGAGCAGGTTGGGAACCAGGCCGATGTTCTGCGCGATGGTCTGGTGGGGGAACAGGCCGACCTGCTGGATGGCATACCCGATGTGGCGGCGCAGCTGGTCGGGGTCGAGGCTCAGCACGTCCTGCCCGCCGACGCGGATCTCGCCGGACGTCGGCTCGACCAGGCGGTTGATCATCTTCATCGTGGTCGTCTTGCCGCAGCCCGACGGGCCGACGAACACGACCAGCTCGCCGGCCGGGATGTCGAGGGTGACGTTGTCGACCGCTGGGGCAGGCTGGCCCGGATAGTGCTTGGTCAGCGAGCGCAGCTCGATGCGCACGCCTTCGGTGTCACGGTCGAACACGAAGCCCCCTCGGGGTGGTGATGTAGCGAACGGCGAAGAAGAACAGGTCGAACAGGATGGCGATGACCACGATCCCCAGCGTTCCCGCGAGGGTGGCGTTGAGGGAGTTCACCGAGCCGAGCCGGGACAGGCCCTCGAAGATCTGCGTGCCCAGCCCCGGGCCGTCGACGACGGCGGCGATGGCGGCGATCCCGATCAGCATCTGCGCCGAGATGCGCACGCCGGTCAGGATCAGCGGCCAGGCCAGCGGAAGCTGTACCCGCAGCAGCAGCCGGACGCGGCTCAGGCCCATCCCGCGGCCCGCCTCGACGGTGGCCGCGTCGAGGCCGCGCAGCCCGGTGACGGTGTTGCGGATGATCGGCAGGAACGCGTACGCGGTCAGCGAGACGAGCGTGGAACCCCAGCCCAGCCCGAAGATGGGGATGAGGAGGGTGAGCAGCGCGAGTGACGGGACCGTCAGGATCCCGGCGGAGATCGCCACGGACGTGCTGCGCACTTTCGGGGCGTCGTAGGCGAGGAGCCCGATGCCGACGCCGAACACGGTGGCGATCGCGATGGCGATGCCCACGACGATGGCGTGCTCGGTCGCGGCCAGCGAGAGGGTGTCCCAGCGTGAGACCACGTACTCGCTGAAATTCATGGGGGTACCGGCTTCCTTTACGCTTGCATGGGTTGGCAAACGTATGCGATTAGTTGCGGTGAGCGCAAAACTAGGTGCAACTAGCGCAACAGTAGTGCAATGGTTCTGTTATGAACGGATAGGGATGACGGACAAGCCGACCGTGCCCTCGGCGGGTCTACGCCGGGATATCGAGATTCTCGAAGTACTCGCAGGTCATGGTGATGATCGCGATGCCGACGGGTTCGGGGTCACCTGGATCGCGCAGCGGCTGGGGCGGGAGAAGAGTCAGGTGTCCAGGGCGCTGCGCGCTCTGGAGCTCGAAGGCATGGTCGAACGCGATCCCGTCACCCGGCGCTACCGTCTCGGGTGGCGGCTGTTCGCCCTGGCGGCGCGCACCCAGCACGCCCGGCTCGTCCAGGTGGCCGCCCCCTACCTGCGGGGGCTGACCGCCAGCCTCGACGAGGACTCCTACCTGTGCGTGCTGCGCGGCAACCAGGTGCTGACGCTCATGTCGGTGCCGTCGTCGCGGGCCTATCACCGGGTCTGGGAGGGCATCTCCGTGCCGCTGCTCATGGCCGCCGCGGGCCGCTGCCTGGTCGCCGACTGGGACGAGCAGCGCGTACGCGACCTGCTGAGCGCCACCACCCTGCCCTCCGGGCTGCGATCGGCGGTCAGCGGCATGGAGGAGTGGCTGGCCGACCTGGCCCACGTGCGCTCGTGCGGCTACGCCGTGACGGACGTCGAGCTGGAGGACAGCACGGCCGGGGTGTCGGCGCCCGTACGCGACCATCGGGGGCTGATCACGGCGGCGATCAGTGTGTCGGTCGCGAGGACGCATCCGGCGGCCAGGCTGCACGAGATCGGCGCCACGGTCGGCGAGGCGGCGCGTCAGCTGTCCATCTCGCTGGGCCTGGTGCCGGACGGCCGCCCGATCATGGCGCCCATGAGGGGGTCGCCCTGAGAGACACCCGGCCTCAGGTGCTCGGCCTCAGGTGCTCGGCGTCGGGAAACTCTCCGGTGTGGTCAGCCCGGTGCTTTCGAGCAGGCGCTGATGGTTGAGCACGGCGGCGTTGCACTGCTCGGAGAACTTCCTGACCAGGGTGTTCTGCGTGCTGCCCCGGACCGTGCCGATGAGGCCGAAGATCTGGCCGTGCGCCAGGCGCAGCCACTTCACGTACGTGGTGTCGTAAGCGATCCCTGTGCGTCCGGAAATGTCGGACATCCAGTTCTGCTGGTCCTCGGTGGGCCTGACGGGCAGCTCCACGTTCAGCTTGGTCGCGAGGTCGCGCGCCTCCTCGTCGAGCTCGTGGTGCTGCGACGCGATCTCCGCGCTGATCTTGCGGACCTTGGCCGTGCTCGCCTTCTGGACGGCCTCCTGGGCGATGGTCATCTCCCACAGGGTGGCCAGCCGGACCTTCTTGATCAGTGACCGGTCGGCTTCCGACAGCGGCCCCCACTTGGTGAGCCACGTGCCGGAGCCCTGATCCGCCGTGGGCGTCGCGGAGGCGTCCTGCGTCACCTCAGGGAACTCCGTGTCCACCGGAAGCGGCGCGGTGGTCTGCACGGCGGCGACGTCGGGCAGGCCCGCGCTCTGGGCGGGAAACGACGGGGCGCACGCGCCGAGCGGGACCATCCCGGCGAGGCAGCAGACGACGATAACCGGACGGCCGCGTCGAAGTCGCATGTGCCGTCATCCCCTCTGGCTTCGGGCTCGGCCCTGGCTGGGCGGTGCCGGGTCACTACGGGATACGCGGCGCCCGCGGGGAGCGTTCAAGCGGCATGCCGAAAAGGCGCGAGAAGTAGGGCCGCAATACGGATACCGTCCGCTGCGGGAAACGACGGACTGCTAGGGTGGGGTCGCACAACACGGTCCCCCCACCTGGACGGATGCCATGAACCCGATGGAACCCGGCGCCTACGGGGCTCATCCGGACTTCGACATCGGGTTCGACCGCCACGGGCGCATCGCGCTCCTGCACCTGAAGGGCCGCCTCGCCGGAGTGGCGTCGCTCGTCCTCCAGCAATACCTCGTCAAGGTGCTGGTCGCCCGGATCCCGCCGCTGTTCATCGTGAACGTCGAGGGCCTCACCGAGACCGACGACGCCGGCCGCGAGACGCTGCGCTCGGCCGACCGGCACGCACGGGCTTCGGGCGGGCGCATGATCGTCGCCGGTGGCGCCGCGGCGCTGCGCCTGGAGCTGGGCGCCCTGGACCTGGTGTCCTCCGTCGACGACGCGTTCGCGGAGCTGACCAGCTCGGGCGCGGGCGACCTGCTGTAGCGAACGCGGGTCTTTTCCGATTGATGGGCCGGCGTGGTGCTCATGTGCCCTGGTCAAGGGGAATGTTCGCTCCGACGCGACCCGCAGAGGAAGGAACAGCCCGTGGCCACCACCAAACGCACCGCCAAGCCTCGCAAGAAGGGCTCCAGCCAGCCCTGGATCCACCAGGACGGCGTGGAGATCCAGGAGTTCGGCACGGTCCGCATGTTCCCGCTCGGGCTCACGTACGAAGCGCGGATGTACTCCTGCCAGCGCCTCAACCAGGTGCTCGCGGACACGCAGATCCTCTACAGCCTGTACAAGAAGCACCACTGGCTGATGCGCGGCCCCACCTTCTACCAGCTCCACCTGCTGCTCGACAAGCACGCCGCGGAGCAGCTCGAGATCATCGACTCGCTCGCCGAGCGGGTGCAGACCCTCGGCGGCGTGGCGGTCGGCGACCCCCGGCACGTCGCGGAGATGACCGTCATCCCGCGCCCGCCGGACGGCGCCGAGGAGGTGCCCGCCATGTTGTCGCGGTTGATCGAGGCGCACGAGGCGATCCTGGTGGCGGCGCACGACGCGGCCGCCCGCACCGCCGAGATGGGCGACGACGGCACCAACGACCTGCTGGTCTCCGACGTCATCCGCACGGGGGAGCTGCAGACCTGGTTCCTCATCGAGCACCTGGTGGACACACCGCTGGTGGAGTCGGCCCGCGACCGCTGAAGGGCCGGGCCTGTGATGCGCCGCGGGAGGGCGTGAGGCATCCTGTCAAGGATGACCCCCAGGAACACCCCCCGCGCCACGCTCGTACGGCGCATGCGCAACCTCGCGGTGCTCGAACCGGTGAACATCGTGCTCTTCGGCCTGGTGGCGTTCGTGGTCCTGCCCGCACCGCTCAACACCGTCAACGTGACGGGGTTCGTCCTGGTGGCCGTGCATCTGCTGATCGGGGGCGCGTACTGGGCGATCAAGGTGCGGCAGGTGCGCGCCCGGCTGCCGAGGCCGCCGATGATCGCCGCCTTCCGGTGGTTGCGCCGGTTGTGCGAGGCCGCCCTGGTCGCGGGGTTCGTCGTCCTCGCGGTGGCCGCGGCCCGCGGGGAGATGGGGCTCGGGTCGGTGCCTGGCGTGCTGTTCTCCCTGTTGGCGGTGGCCGAGTACGTGAACTACTTCCACTGGCAGCTCAGCCACCAGACCTCCGCCGACCTCACGAGGTTGCTGCGGACGCGGCGCGTGCACCGTTCGCACCTCTACCTGGACATGCGCGCTCACCGGGACTGAGCGTCTCCGGCGCAGGCACCGCGTGCCCGTTCCCCTGGCTAGAGTCCCCGGAATGGAACAGACCTCCCGCAACACGACGTACGGCGCCGTGGCCACCTCCCTCGCCCTGCACGGCGACCGCGAGCTGGGCGAACTGCTGAAGGCGGCCGTCCCGCTCGGCTCCGGCATCGGCGGGAGGTCGGCGCTGATGGAGGTGGACGGGACACCGGTGTTCGTGAAACAGGTGCCCCTCACCGACCGGGAGTTGCTGCCGGAGACCGTCCGGTCGACCGCGGACGTCTTCGGGCTCCCGCTCTTCTGCCGCTACGGCATCGGCGGCATGGGCGGTCCGGGCGGCGGCGCGTGGCGGGAGCTGGCCGTGCACGTCATGACCACGAACTGGGTGCTGGCCGGAAGCTTTCCCGGTTTCCCGCTGATGTACCACTGGCGGGTGCTGCCGGACGGCCCCCATCCGCCGCCGGAGGAACTGGCCGACGTGGAACGGGCGGTCGCCTTCTGGGGCGGCGGCCCGGAGGTGCGGGAGCGCATCGAAGAGCTGCACCGTTCCCGGGCGAGTCTCGTGTTGTTCCTCGAACACTTCCCGCACAAACCGCACGAATGGCTCAAGGCGCCGGTGGCGGCAGGGGGCGGAAGTGCCGGCTCGGCCTGCGAGCTGGTGGAGCGGGAGCTGGAGTCGGGGGTCTCGTTCATGAACGCCCACGGCCTGCTGCACTTCGACGCCCACTTCCAGAACATCCTGACCGACGGGCGCCGGCTCTACTTCACCGATTTCGGGTTGTCGATCTCCTCGCGCTTCATGCTGTCGCGGGAGGAGTCGGACTTCTTCCGCCGGCACGCCACGTACGACCGCGCGTACACGCGGACTCACCTGGTGAACTGGCTGTCGGCCGAGCTGTACGGCGCCGCCACAGCGGACGAGCGGGGCGCCCTGATCCGCGGGTGGGCCGACGGTGAGCGGCCCGAGGGGGTCCCGGAGCCGGTCGCGGCGATCCTCGCCAGGCACAGCCCGGTGGCCGCCGTGATGTCCGGCTTCTACCGCAGGTTCCAGCGGGAGAGCAGGCTGGTGCCGTACCCGCTGGAGGAGATCCGCGCGTTGTGACGTGTCGCGCCGGGAGGGCCGGAACCAGGCCCCGGCCCTCCCGGCGCTCTCAGGCGGCTTCGTGCCGACGCTGGCAGCCGATGCAGTAGCGAGCAAGGGGCCGGATCTTGAGCCGCTCGAACGGGATGCCGGTCTCGCAGTGGGAGCAGCGCCCGTAGGTGCCCTCGGACAGTCGTTCGAGGGCCTGGCCGAGCTCGGCGATGGCACGGTCGGCGGCGGCGATGTTGACGAGCAGTTCCTGCCACGTGTCGTCGGCACCACTGCCCTCGCTCGCCGCCGCCTGCAGACCGGCCAGCTGGTTGCTGCGCCGGGACAGCTGCTCCTGGAGCTCCTGGCGCAGCGTCTCGGCCTGCACGCTGCTGAGGTGGGTCGTTCCGTTGGTGTCAGTCATGCTGATGTCCTCTCTGGAGCGCGCACCGGTCGCAGATGCTTCGGTACGGCATCCGCAGGAGCTGTTCGTATGCGATGAAAGTCCCGCAGCCCCGGCACGTGCCGTAGATGCCCCGGTCCATGCGGTCGAGTGCGGCCTCGATCTCGGACGTGCGGGCATCGGCCGTGGCGCCGGTCGTGGTGCCGGTCGTGGCGCCGGCCGGTTGGGGGCGGGACAGGGCGGCCGTGAGCTGTTCCTGCAGCAGCTCACGAAGTTCTTCCAGCCGCGCCAGGTGCCGCTCGTAGTGCTGCAGGTGCGTGTGGACTGATCTGACGTCGGCCATGACGGTGTTCGGCTCCTTGCTTGCGGGTAACGGCGCACCCCGGGGGTGGCCGAAGGCAGCGCTCACGGACGGGGCCCGGGCACACGTGACCGGGCCTCACACCGCGCGAGCGGCAGGAGAAGAGGAGCGCTAGATCAGCGGCGGGCTGCGCGACCCGGCCGTGCGGTGCGCGAGTTGCTGGGGATCGCGGATCCCGCCCGGATCGAGTCCGGCGACGGGCACCATCGCGAGCAGCCCGGCTTCGTGCCGGCGTTCACCGCGCAGGGGCGGCCACAGCGGCAGCACCTGACGCTCGCCGGTCGCGGTCTGCGGTGGCATGCTCGACAACTGCGCGTCCCACGCCTCGGGCGTCCACGTCTGCGTGGTGGCCTGGCCCGGTTGGTACGCACGGCCGCCGTGCCAGTTGTATGTTGATCCGACCAGCAACAAGGACAGCAGGACCAGGCCCATCACGCTGGTGAACGCGATGGGCCCTCGTGGTGTTCTCCACGGTCCCGTCATAAGGCCGACCATAGCCCAGACGGTGGGAAAAGGCATGTGCCGGTTCGGCGAAAACCACGGTCCTCCCGTGCCGCCGGGGCCGGGTCGTGCGGATCCTGGGTGAGCCGTGCCAGGCCGGGTAGAATCGGACATTGAGGTATGAATTCCGCGGATCGCGGCGTGGCCGCGGCGGCTGGAGGTGATGCCCTCTCTCCGAGAAGACCGTCACTCCGCTGCGCGAGGGAAGGAACGTCATGCCTGGCAACAAAGCCGTCGTCTACGAAGGTCCAGGCAAGGTCGAAGTACACGAGACCGACTACCCGGAGTTCGAGCTCAAGGACGGTCCGGGGGTCAACCCGGCCAACGTGGGGCGCAAGCTGCCGCACGCCGCGATACTCAAGACCGTCGCGACCAACATCTGCGGCAGCGACCAGCACATGGTCCGCGGCCGGACCACGGCGCCGCACGGCCTCGTGCTGGGGCATGAGATCACCGGCGAGGTCGTCGAGACCGGGCCGGACGTCGAGTTCATCAAGACCGGCGACCTGGTGTCCGTGCCGTTCAACATCTCCTGCGGGCGCTGCCGCAACTGCAAGGAGCGCAAGACGGGCATCTGCGAGAACGTCAACCCCGACCGTCCCGGATCGGCGTACGGCTACGTCGACATGGGCGGCTGGGTCGGAGGGCAGGCCGAGTACGCGCTGGTTCCCTACGCGGACTGGAACCTGCTCAAGTTCCCGGACAAGGACCGGGCCATGGCCAAGATCCTCGACCTGGCCATGCTCTCCGACATCTTCCCGACCGGCTTCCACGGCTGCGTCAGCGCCGGCGTGGGCCCGGGATCGACCGTCTACATCGCGGGCGCGGGGCCGGTGGGGCTGGCCGCCGCCGCGTCGGGGTTCCTGCTCGGAGCCGCCGTGGTGATCGTGGGCGACCTCAACAAGGACCGCCTGGAGCAGGCCCGCAGCTTCGGCTGCGAGACCGTCGACGTGTCCGCCGGCGAGCCGAGGGACCAGATCGAGCAGCTCCTCGGCGTGCCGGAGGTCGACTGCGCCGTGGACGCCGTGGGCTTCGAGGCCCGTGGCCACGGGCGCGCGGCGGAGGAGGAGCACCCGGCCACCGTGCTCAACTCGCTCATGGACCTCACGCGGGCGGGCGGCGCGCTGGGCATTCCCGGCCTGTACGTGACCGGAGACCCGGGAGCGCCCGACGAGGCCGCCAAGCAGGGATCGTTGTCGATCCAGTTCGGTCTCGGCTGGGCCAAGTCGCACAGCTTCGTCACCGGCCAGTGCCCGGTCATGAAGTACAACCGGCAGCTGATGATGGCGATCCTGCACGACCGCGTGCAGATCGCGAAGGCGGTCAACGCCACGCCGATCCCGCTGGACCAGGCGCCGCAGGGATACCACGAGTTCGACGAGGGGGCCGCCCGCAAGTACGTGCTGGACCCGCACAACGTGCTGTCCACGGCGGCCTAGCCTCACCCGGGGCCGCGAGCCGTGCTCGCGGCCCTTTTTCCTGCGCTATTCCGGCCGTTTATAAGGGACGAATGTCCGCTATTTCATGTCATGTCGACTCGTCTTTGGCGGGGAGTTATGGAGTTACCGTAAGGAGCTGATGAGTCGATATTGGCTTTTTTTCACCGGTTCTTTCCCGGTGCTGGGACTTCGGGCTCGGCGTGGCGTTGTGGCGCAGCTCGCGGCAACTGTAAGCATCGTACCGGTCTCGTTGGCTTGCCCGGCCGACAGTCGCGGCCACGGGTCGCATTCCGAAAGGAACGGTACATGTTTACGCTTATTCCCCGAACGGAAAAAACGGCCAAGTTCAAAATGGGACATTCACTGCGGAGTATGACGAAGTCGACGGTGCACGGTGCCATGACCATGGCGCTCGTGGTCACCCTGGCCCCGGCGGCGCTCGCCGCGGACGACGACGACAAGCACAAGCACAAGCGCCGCGACCACCACGGTCGTTGCAGCCCGCACACGTTCTTCAGGGTCAAGCGCCTCTCGCCGCGCAACTTCTTCGTGCCCCGCACCCGCTTCATCGACGGCCCCGGCGGCTCGATGACGGTGTCCGTCACGCGCGAGCACGAGGTGCTCGCCTTCCTCGAGACCGAGCGCGAGCGTACGGTCGACTTCACCGCGGGCGACGTCGTCCGCAGCCTGCGCAGGATGGGACTTCCCCACCTCGAGGAGCGGCACATGGTCTTCACCGGGCACGAGTACACCCGGGAGATCTCCAAAGGCAAGTACGGCAACATGTGGTACCGCGTCTTCGGCTACCGCGTCGGCTGGTCGGCCTGGCGGGTGCTCGGCACGTGCCGCCACGTCGAGGTCGGCACCGGCATCGCCAACGTCCCCTCCAGGGTGGAGGGCTGGCGTTACTGGGAGACCAAGCATCCGAAGTTCAAGAACCGCCTGCTGTCCTGGAAGTGACGAGGCCGAGCCCGTGACCGCGAACATGGCACCGGGGCCCCGGCACGATGGGCCGGGGACTCGATGCCAGGTTCGCGGAGGTGGCGGGCTCCCCTCGCCGCCCGTGAGCCGCCCGTGAGCCGCTTCGGTGCCGCCCGCGGGTCGTGAGCCGTCGTGGTCAGCTCGCCCGGATGTTCTGGAACAGGGCCGTGCCGTCGAAGACGTTCAGCCCGAACCGGCCGCTCGCGTACTGGTCGTCATTCGCGTCGATGACCGGCTCGGCGCGGTCGTCCAGGTAGACCTTGATGTTCCGCCCTCGGGCCACGACCTTCAGGTGATAAGGCCGGCCCGCCGTGATGGGCGTCCTGTACGTGGCGATGTCGCGTCCGGGCCGCCACAGCTTCACCACGCCCGCCTCGGCGTCGACGTTGGCCGTGTAGTGCCGCTCGGCGCGCGGGTCGGCCCGGAACGTCAGCGCCGCCGCGGTGCCGTCGACCAGTCGCACGTCACCTTCGTAGGTGAAGTCCGCGCCCGTGTGGTCGCTGAGGTAGAACGCGTCGCCGCCGGCCGAGCCCTTCTTGCCGTCCGCCACGTCCGTCCACGAGCCGCTGACCACCCGCCACTGGCCGGGCAGGTTGTGCTCCAGCGTCGGCTCGCCCATGCCCCACGCGGGGGCGAGCTCATGGATGCGGAGCGAGACGAGCCTGACGCCGCCGCCGTCGACGTGCAGCGCCACACCCCTGCTGTCGGCGCGCGGATCGAAGGAGACGTTCCTGGTGATCGAGGCCAGGCCGTCGTTGCCGAACACCTCCAGTTGCCCCCTGTCCACCAGGATCCGCATCGTGACCCGCCCGCCGGCCGGCTCAAGGGGAGCGCCCATGAGCGTGCGGGCCCGCGTGTCGTAGAGGACCTCGCTCCCGGCGTCGCCGCCCGGCCGCACGTCCAGCTTGAAGCCGAACCGCTCGGCCGTGGCGCCCCGCACGTCGAACTCGGCCTCCACCTCGTACGTGTCGAGCGACTGGTCCCGCAGCAGCTTCGCGGCCGTCGTCGGGGTGAGCCGGCGCCCGCGCCACGACGAGGTCCGGTAGCGCAGCTTCTCCAGTTCCTTGATCGGCTGACGGGTGACGCGGACGCCGTCGCCGGTCGTACGCAGGCCGAGCACGGCGGGGAAGCTGGCGTTGCCCGTCCAGGTCGCGCCCTGGTTGCCGCCCATCCAGGCCATCTGCACCACCCGGTCGTCGGGCATGTCGTTGAAGACCTGCCCCGCGTAGAAGGAGCCGCCGGCGTGGTTGGTGCCGTGATCCATCCGCTGCGGCTCGGCCCAGTCGGTGGTGAAGGTGGTGCCGTCGAAGTCGCCGACGACGTACTCCCCGCTCGCGTCGGTGAGCACCCACTTCGTCCTGCGCCTGTCGCCGTCCACGGGCAGGGCGAAGAAGTCCGGGCACTCGAACAGCCAGCCGGCCGCGTACCTGCTCAGGAACGTCCACTCGAGCAGGTCGGGGGAGGAGTAGAGGTTGACGCCGTTGCCGCCCTCGTCGGACCAGACCAGCATCACCCACCGCTTGGTGGGGGCGTGCCACAACACCTTGGGGTCGCGGCTGGTGCCGGGCATGGTCACGACCTTGCGCCCGTTGTCGTACGCCTTGAAGGTGCGGCCCGCGTCGGTGCTGTAGAAGACCGAGACGCCGTTGGTGCCGGAGAAGACGACGAGCGGGTCCTCGGCGCCGTCGCGCAGGCCGGAGGTGTTGGCCGCGTCGACGACCCCCGCCCCTGACCAGAGGTCGCCGGGGTGCACGCCGGGTTCGAGGGCGATCGGTTTCTGCGTCCAGTGGACCAGGTCGGTGCTGGTGGCGTGGCCCCAGTGCATGGTGTCCCAGCCGAGGCCGTGCGGGTTGTGCTGGTAGAAGAAGTGGTAGGTGCCCTTGTAGTGGAGGAGCCCGTTCGGGTCGTTCATCCAGCCGCCCTGCGAGCTGAAGTGGAACTGGCCCCGGTACGGCTCGGTGTACGTGGTCGGCTGGTAAGGGAACTCGGGCCGCGCAGCGGTGGGGCCGGTGGTGGGGC
>NZ_SMLD01000066.1:0-44189 GCF_004352805.1 Nonomuraea mesophila | reverse complement strand
CGCCCACCCGGCCCGTCCGATATCCTCCCTGGGGCCCGCACGACCAGAAAGGCCACCAGCCGGTCCGGTTCGTGTGGGTGTGATCGGGTTGACAGACTGACACGGGGAAAACCTGTGCGTGACATGTCGCCGGATCATGCACAATAAGGCGGGAGCGCCCTTAGCTCAGCTGGATAGAGCACCGGACTTCTAATCCGACGGTCGCAGGTTCGAATCCTGCAGGGCGCGCTGTCGAGACCAGGCAATCCACGGGTTGACCTGGTCTTTTGCATGATCGCCCTGGTTGCCCCGTAGGCAGCGGCAGGCGACCGAAAGCAGCCCTGTGCCACTGCTCACGGAACATACGCGGAATGCTCGCAGCCACATTGCCCCAGGTCGGCATGAGGGTTTCCAGGCCCGGAACGGCGAAAGGACCCCGAGGTGTCCCGGGGTCCTACCGTGGCTCCTGCGTCACGCCGCGAGTGCTTCCAGGATGCGCCGGTTGGCGATCTCCTGTTGGCCGTCGATGCACTTGGCGTAGACGCGGAGCATCACGTCCACGCCGTGTCCCGCTCTCTCGGCCGCTTCCGGGGCGTGCACGCCCGCGTTGAGCCAGAGTGAGACTGCCGCGTGCCGGAGGTCGTACGGCCGGCTCGCCAGGGGAGAGGCGACCTGGTCGGGAGTGAAGGCGTACGTCCGGGCTTCCTGCCAGACCTTCGCGTACGCCGAGCCCGAGATCACGCCGCCCGTGCGCGTACGGAAGAGCCGGCCGTCCTCGCCGACTCCGAACGCCGCGATGTGATCCCGCAGGACGGCCACCAGTTCGGGCGGGATGGGCACGGTGCGTGTGTGCTTCACGTCCCGGTGCTTCAGCCCGCGCTCGTCGTGAGCCTGTCCCGAATCGGTGAACCGCCTGTTGCTCTGCGGCCTGGTCTTCTCCAGCGTCAGCAGCCCCCAGCCCTGCTCTGGGAGCTGGCAGTCCTTCTGCCGCAGTCCCGCCGCTTCTGCGGGGCGGAGACCGCCGAAGTACATGCAGGCGAACATGGCGGCCAGCATCGGCCCTCGCGACCGCCCTACGTAGGTCACGGCGGTGAGCAGTTCGCGTGCCTGGACAGGGCTGACCACCGAGCGCCGATCGATCTCGCCGCTCACCTTGGCCTTGCGGAACTTGACCTTGTGCAGCGGATTCGCCGAAAGCTCCTCCAACTCCACGGCGTATTCGAGCGCGTGATGGAAGACCGCCCGCTTGCGGCGGTACGTCGAGGTCGCCGCAGGCGTGCCGTCCAGGCACAGCGCCAGGGCTTCCAACGCCGCACGGGCGTGCTTGGTCTCCTCCAGAGCGCTCAGCGGGAGCGAAGCACCTTCCAGCCAGCGGACAGCGCGGGCGATCTCCGGTGTCGGCTCCCGCCGGCGGTCCTCGGGCAGGAAGGAGTACTCGCGCAGTGCCCGCCGGATGATCTCGTCGGACGGACGGCCCGGTGCGTCGCCGACCAGGATGCGGGTGACGGTGGCGAGGGTGTCGGTCATGCCCTCGCGGGACTTGGCCGCAGCGTGAGGCCACCAGGCGTGAACGTACGCGACGGCGAAGGCGTACCAGGTACGAGCGTCCTTCGCCTTCACCATCGATGCAGGGAGCCCGCTCTCCACGTCGAAGGCCTCACCCTTCTTCGCCGCCTGTCGCAGGTCGGACAGGAAGCTCTCGGCCAGGCCCTTGGTCTTGAAGGTCTGCGACTTCTCACGGTGGCCGACCGTCCACCGCACGGTGTGGGAGACGATCCGGGGCTTCTTACCGGGCTTGTCCGCTCTGGTGTTGGTGCGGATGTCCCAGAACTTGACGTTGTAGGAGGTGGTCATGCGGCGCTCCGGAGGGATTCGAGCCAAGTGTCAAGGTCGCTGCGGTAGATGCGGAGTTCGCCGTTGGGCAGGCGGATGCCCTCCGGTGCCTTGCCGATCTCGCGCCAGCGGTAGAAGGTGCGGCGTGAGACTCCGCCGAGTTCGTCGAGGACCTGGGCGACGGTGAGGAGTTCGTCTCGCCTGCTCACGCGGCCCTCCCCATGTCCTCGATTGCCGAAAGATCTTGTCCGGCTGCTCTGGCTTCCAGCTCTCTGAGGTGGGCTCGCCAGCGTTGCCGTTCGTGGACGGACCGGAGCAGCCGTACGGCGAGGGGTGGCACGTTGGCGTCTCCGGCCGGAACAGGTCGCCAGATGTAGCGGTGTGGGTCGGTGGGTTCGTCGGTCTGGCCGAGAGCTTCCAGGACCCAGGTACGGCGGTCCTGCTTGTGCTCGGCCAGGGTCTTGTTCGACCACTTACGGGAGACCAAGACACGACGACCCGCGTAGCCGAGGTGTTCGGGCTTGTGCGCCTTGGAGCGGCACCGGCCGGGAGCCATCCCCGCTTTGGCGTTCTTGGGCTGGACCCCGTAGCGCAGCCAGTTCGGGCAGGTGGGGGAGCAGGGTTCGTAGCGCAGGGCGTCGACCATGCGGGCGGCGTGCTCGCGCTGGGTCTGGCCGCCGTCGAGGGTGTCGCCGATGGACTTGGTCAGGTACTTGGACAGGTAACGGATGCACTGGTCGGCGTCCGGGGTTCCGGCGAGGACGCCTTGCACGTCCACCTGTTCGCCGAAGCGCAGCACGTGGAGGGGTTCGGCGTCCTCATCCAGGGCGTCGAGGGCTTCGTCCCAGGTGGGCAGGACCTCGCCCGTGCCGGGGTCGAGGTAGCCGGCCTCCTCGTCCCAAACGGGCAGATGATCGCCGTCGAAGCGCACTTTCTCTGCCTGTGGCCACCACACTTGGTGGTAGGTGGCGGCGGCGATCTGCTTGATCTCCGCACGCGGCAGGGTGCCCCGGATGGCCATGTGCAGGTGCGGCGCCAGCCGCTTCTGAGGCTCCACGGCCGCGAAGTACTGCACGTCATAGCCCGCGACCCGGCGCAGGTTCTGCACAAAGCGATCCACGAGCTTGGAGAAGTGCAGCGCATCGCGAGCGGCGCCCCGGTAGTCGTAGGTGCCGGGATCGATGGGGACGCCGTCACGGACCCTGCCGTAGCTGGGCAGGGTGAGCGTGACGAACAGCGACGGCCGGTAGGTCTTGCCATCTCCGCTGGTGAAGGTGCGTCCAAGGGTGGTGTTGGTCATCTTGCGCTTGGGCAGGTCAGGTGCGTCCTGCCGCCGCCGCGTCGATCGGGTGCGCTTGGGCACCGCGGATCCGGTGACGCTGCCCCGCATGCCAGCGGAGTTGATCTGGTCATCGAGGCCGGACAGGACGGCGTCCAGGTCGGTGGTGTCGTCGCCGGCCTGCTCGGCGGCGTCACGCTTGGCCTGCATGTCGGCGCGGAACTCGACCAGCCAGTGCTGTTCCTCGTTCGACTCGTCGGGCGTGATGGCGGGTTCGGTGTCGAGGTGCCAGCCCTCGCGGCATTGGGCCATGCGGAGCTGCCGGTTGCGCTTGGCACAGGGCGGGCACTTGCTGTCAAGGACGGCCCCGCACGGTACGTCGATGACCTCGGACGTGCCGGTGAGGGTGTCGAGCCGCCGCAGCGGGACGGGCCGAATGCAGACGCCGTGCTGCTTGGCGACCTCTTCGAGTACGTCCCGGGCCATCGGCATGGCTTGGCGGACGGCCCGGGGGAGAGCGCGGTCGTGCGGATGGGTCATACGGACCTCCCTTCGTCGGTGTCGGTGAGAATTCGCGCGCTCTGTCCGCACTCGCGGCATTCGACCAGGGCGCGGGCCGGGTCGAGCCGCAGAGCGTTCAAGGTGTGGCAGACGGAGCAGCGCAGGCCCTCCAGGGCGTGGGCGAGCGTCATCGGTCCTCACCTCCGGTGAAGGCAGCGGCCATGGCGCGGATGTCGTGGTCGGAGACGTAGGCAGCGCGGACCCGGATGGGTTCGGGGCTGGCTTCCAGCCGGATGTAGCCGACGCCGCGCCCAGCTCCGGAACCGGTGAGATGTGGTCAGCGAGGGCTCCCCGGTCGCGTGCGCCGTCGCCGAGGACCATGTCCACCTGTTCAGATTCGTCGAGCCGCAGGGCGATCTTGTCGGGGAAGAGGTTGCGGATGTTCATGACCTCTTTGCGCGGGTCCTGGAGCGCGGCTAGGACGCCGACGCCGACCGCGCGGCCTTGGGTGGTGAGCGTGGCCAGCGCGGCGGAAATGCGCTGCCGGAGTTGCCGGTCGGACTGGTAGGCGGTCAGGAACGCCACCTCGTCCACCACGACCAGGACGAACGGGTCATCGACGGTGGGGGTGTGGGAGCGCTGGAGCCCGGCGAACCGAGCCGCTCGCTTCTGCATGACGCAGACGGCCTCGTCCAGCAGGTCGGCGCACTCCTCGGGAGTGGCCGCGTACCGGGTGCCGAACAGGTCGCGTCCGTAGGACAGCTCCATCAGTTTGGGATCGAGCGCCCACACCTGGACCAGGCCCGCACGGGCGGCGGGGAGCAGGGCGCGGATGACGGACCAGATGATCGACCCCTTGCCGGCCCCGGTCGCGCCCGCGACGAGGACGTGGGTGCCGTGCACCTTGAGCCGCCAGGGCCGCCCGTCCTCGCACCTGCCGATCTCCACCGGGCCCACGGTCGGCTCTTCTGGCCCGGGAAGTGCTGGCAGTGGGTCGGAGAGTGGGTCGTTGCGCGGGAAGGTCAGGGTGAGCCGTCCGGCCTGGGACAGCGCGACCCGGCAGGATTTCGCGCCGAAGCCTTGGGCCAGGTGGTCGGTGCGGTCGGCCCAGTCCTTGACTGCCTGGCCTTTGAGCATGCGGACGGTGACCTGGTCGGCCCAGGAGGTGCAGGTGACCTTGCCGAGCCGGGGCAGGTAGTCGCGGCCCCGGAGGTGACGGCCGAGACCGGAGACGATCATGACGGGTTGCCAGTGCCGCCGGTAGACCCAGATGAGTCGCCACCAGGCCAGCAGCCGGTAGCCGACCCAGCCAGCGAAGGACGCCCGGTCGATGAACGCCCACGACACCAGGCCCAGGACGACGATGCCGACGAGGCAGGCCGCCGGCGGCCAGCCGTAGACGTACCAGACAGCCCCGGGAACGGCCGGGATGGCGGTGGCGATGGGGTGGCGCCAGACTGTACGGACGAGTCCGGCGAGCATGCGCCAGACGAGGATGACGATGGTGAGGATGGCGGGTGTGGTGACGACGGCCGGGCGGAAGACGACGGCCGTGTCGGGCGTGGTGGAGACGAGGTTGCGCGCCTCGTCGCCAGGCAGCCGCTTGAACATAAGCTGGGAACCTTCCGTGATTGAGCAAGTCAGGGGAGAAAGTGAGGGGCCGCCGGAAGTTGCCGCTTCTGGCGGCCCCGCCTGCTGTCAGGCCGCCGTGTCGGTGGCGTCCTTGTCGGCCTGTTCGGCGTGTAGCTGCTCGCAGTCGGCCAGGTAGCGAGCGGCGGCGTTGAAGATCTCGCGGGCATTGGCCAGGTCGGTGTCGGTGACCGGTCCGGCCCCGGTGGTGGAGATGTGCACGTCGGCCTCGTGCGTGCTGAACTCCAGGTACGGGCGCGGGCTGCTGAGCAGCAGTCCGGCGCGGACCTTCAGGCGCGGCGTGTGGAAGGAGATCCCGACGTGCGGCTCGGCGTCGGGACGCATGGACAGGGTGAGGTAGGTGTACGGGCCGAGGGTCATGCCGCGACCCCCGTGCCGTCGGGCAGGCCGTGAAGGCTGCGCTCCACCGAGCGGGCGAAACGCGATGCCTCGCGAGCGAGCTGGCGCGCGAACTCCAGGTCTTCCACCGTCGCGGGGCCACGGGTGGTGACCAGGACGGAAGTGGCGCCGAAGTCGAGCGCCAGAACGGGCTGGCGGCGGGCGTAGGGGTGGGTGAGGGTGCGGGCGGCGTGCCCGGTGGTCAACCGGATCACGCTCGTGCGTGGGCTGCGGCGGCGGGTCATTTAGGCGGCGTCCTTTCCGGCCGGAGCCTTGCTCGGGGCGGGCTGTGCGGTTTGGCGGGGTCCGTGCATCTCACGCACCTTGATCGAGTACGCGAGGCGTCCGGCGGCGTTGACGTACGGCGTGACGGTGATGCTGTCGAACTCGACCGGCGTGAACGGCAGCCCCGGCATCGGAGACGGCGGCACCGGCTGGACCGGCGCGAGGATCTTGACCGCCACCGTCTTCTGGGCGGGCTTGAGAGTCGGGTCACCGTCCATGACCGCGACCTGCCAGACCAGCTCAGCGGTCTGCTTGTCACGGGCCTGCACGAACCGGCCGTTGGCGGAGGCGTCGAAGTCCTTGACGGGTTCGACCTCGCCGACGATGTAGCAGCCGTGCGGGAAGACCATGGCGAAGGTGACGGGGATGGGACCTTGCAGAGCCATGATGGCTCTCCTCTCTTGACTGACTGACACTTGACCTATCAAGTGATGCTCTGAGAGTAGGCCGCCCAAACTTGCTACGTCAAGTGACTATGTCGGTGGTGACGGACGTCTTACCGATCCGGTAGCGACAAGCCCCCGCAAGTACGGATGATCAGGTGCGTGTACGTGAGGTTCCAGAGCCCCGCCCCGAATGCGCGAGGCATCCACCCCGGCGTGTTCGGTCTCGTCAACGGCCTCGCCAAACACGGACGCCTGTCACCGGAGGAGGAACGCTTCAAGGAGGAGAACCACGCCTGGTTCCACGCGCACCTGATCAACCCGAGCGACGTCGACCCCCACGTCTACGACCGCACGCTGAACCCGAAAGCCGCAGCCTGGTTCAAGCCAACCGCGACACATCTGCTCGAACGGCTGCCCGGCTACCTGGCGATCCTCGCCGCCCACGGCGTCGCATGCGTGCGCGTCGACATGGCCGACCCTGGCACAGTGATCTACGACGACCCCCATCAAATCGTCGTGGTGCCCTACGCCACCGGGTAGGCGTCCTCCAGCTCATGCCGGTCGGCCGGAAGCAGCACCTCGACCACAGCCAGCGGACGCCCGGAAGCATCACGGACGGCGCCGAAGACCGCCAGCAACGGCACGTTCTTCGGCATGCCGAGCTGCTTGGCCTCCTGGGCGGTGGGCATGCGCGCGGTGATCTGCTCCACGATGTGATCGAAGCGCACTCCCTTGCGCATCGTCAGGTGTTCACGGATGCCCTGCGGCAACGGCTCGCCACTGGTCAGGTCGGTGCCCTCTGACAACTCCAGCGGCAGCCACAACGAGACCAGCTCACTCGGCTCGCCCTCGCGTAGCACCACCCGCCGGCGCAGGAACGCCTTGCTCTTGGGCGCCGTCTTCAGCAGCGTCGCCACCCGGTTGGGCACGCTCACGGCGCCGGCCTCGACCAGCTCGCCAGGGTTGTCGGTCTCTGGGCTGGTCAGGTACGCCTGTCCGGGACGGTTGGACTCCACCGACGCCATCGCGGGACGGCCGCGTACGAAGCGGCCCTTGCCTTGCTGCGACTCGATCCAGCCCTGCTCGCGCAGCACCCGCAGCGCCGCGACCACGGTAGGCCGGGACACGCCGAACTCCTGGATGAGCTGGTGCTCACTGGGGAGCAGGGAGCCGGGCGGGTAGGTTCCCGACTCGATACGCCGTTGAAGGGCCTGCACAAGCTGCGCATACTTCGGCGGCACGGACTCTAGCGACATGATGACCGTCCAACACCCGACAGGTTGTTTTACCAAGTTTGAGCGTAGCCTGGCTCAACGCACCGTGTCCACGCCACAGCACAAGCCCACACGAGATGATGGCCCGGCAGACAGCCGGCGGAAGGACCGGGGACGACCCCTCATCCGGGCGTGGACTCGACCGTCCGCCGGGCGATGAGGCGCGACGAGGAAGGGGGTAAGCCACCCGATCCCCTCGATCGGAGGCCGTCACTGCCCCGCCGCGCCCGACAGCTACTTGGCGACGTACTCCGCCAAGACGTTCGCAGCGCCTTTCACGTCATCGACCGGATGACGCTTCTCGGCGTTCTGCCACGAGTAGTGGGTCCCGCCGTAGCCGACGAACACCCATACCGGTAGCCCGTGCTCAGGACGGTGCACCATGAGCGCACTGTTGTTGTCGCGCAGTTCGGCCCGGACGCGCAGGCTCACGAGTTCGTCGCGCAGCCGGATGAGGGCGTTCGCCTCGTCCTGCTGGCCGAAGCCGTTCAAAGCCGCCTGCATGATCGAATTCATCTCCCGCTCCCTTCGCCCTGGCCGTCGCCGAGGCAGTCGAGACACTTCCGCTCCCCAATCCGTTCCGCCTCCTCCCCGTCAGTGCTGATCAGGAGAGCGCGGCGCGAGCTTGTGAGCTTGTAACCACGTCCCCGGCACGCAGGGCAGGGGCTTGCCTCGCAGTTCTCGTCTGGCCGGGTCACCGTCGCCATCTCCTCGCGAGTCGTTTCCGGTACTTCCTGCGGCGGAAGTCCGCTTCACTTACGTTGTTGATTGATGGCAAGTCCACCGGCAAAGCAGAATGAGGGGACCCGCCGATAGGCTCCCCTCTTAACCCCCTTTTCGATCTCCGCTCGGAAAGAAGGCCAGAAATGCCCGAAGCGACACCAAATGAGCGACTTCGGAACTGGCGCCAGAATGCCGGTTTGACCCGAGCCGAAATGGCCAAAATGGTCAACCTCAGCAAGAGCGGAATCAAGCACGCCCTGACCTGCGACGAGGAACGCCTACGCCGCTGGGAAGCAGGCGAGGTCACCTGGCCCCGCGAGCCCTACCGGCTGGCACTGACCGAGGTCACCCACCTCGACCCGGAAGACCTGGGCTTCACCCCCACCAGACGCGCACGTACGCTCACAAAGACCTCCACAACAGTGGATAGCGTCACAAAGGCACCGAGCGTGGTGGATCTCGTCGGACCAGGAGAGGACGAGAAGGACGTGCGACGCCGTGAATTCGTCGGCCTGACCGGAGCAGCCCTCTTCAGCGCCGTACTCACCCCACAGGCAACCACCCGAACCGCGGACCTCGACATCGAGAAGATCGCCGCCACACTCGTCGACTACTCCACCCCGCCGGACGGCCCCATCAACCTCGCATCCCTTGCCGACGCCGTCTCGGCCGCCAAACGCAACTACCAGGCCTGCCGGTACGCCCAGGTGACCGCCAAACTGCCCGCCCTCCTGCGCCAGCTCCGCGCCGCCTGCACCTCCCTGCACGGCGACGACCGGCTACGAGCCCACGCCCTGGCCGCCGAGGCCTACCACGTGACCGCCTCCATCCTGCTCAAACAGGAGGACAAGGGCCTCGCCTGGCTCGCCGCAGACCGCAGCGTCCAAGTCGCACACGCCAGCCAGAGCCCGCTCATGATCGGATCCAGCTCCCGCATCATCACCCACGCTCTCATGGACGGCGGCCACCACCTCGCCGCCACCGACACCGCACGCGGCGCAGCCCAACGCATGGACGCCGACCTGTCCGCACCCTCCCCGGACGACCTGTCCATCTACGGATCACTGCTGCTGCGCGGAGCCATCGCCGCCGCCAGCACCGGCAACCGCCACAACACCGCCGAACTCCTCGACGAAGCCGCCGAAGCAGGAACCAGACTCGGCCACGACGCCAACCACATGTGGACCGCGTTCGGCCCTAACAACGTCCTGTGCCACCGCGTCAACGTCGCCCTGCGCTTCGGCGACGCCGGCACCGCCATCGACTACGCCCGCCAGGTCGAACTGGACCAGCTCTCGATCAACGAACGCAAGGCCACCCTGCTCCTCGACACCTCCCGCGCCTTCCTCATGCGCAACCAGCACGACCGAGCCCTGCACATCCTGCGCGCCGCAGGCGAGATCGCCCCCGAAGAAGTCACCGGCCGCCCCACAGCCCTCCGGCTCGTACGTGACATCCTGGCAACCGCCCCGATCAGCGTCCGCCGCGAAGCCCGCGAGTACGCGGCAACCCTGGGAGTCAACGCGTGAGCCAACCCGGCAAGGTCCTCTACATCATCGTGTGCGCCGCAGGACCCGCCCCCGACGTCGGCCGCCTCGTCACCCTCGCCCAAGACGCCGGCTGGACCGTCCAGATCATCGCCACCCCGCCCGCACTCGCCTTCATCGACGTTGCCGAACTGGAGAAGCAGACGGGCCGCCCCGTCCGCAGCCAGTACCGCAAACCCCACGAACCCAAATCACCCCGAGCTGACGCCATCATCGTCGCCCCCGCCACCTACAACACCATCAACAAGTTCGCCCAAGGCACCGCCGACACCTACGCACTCGGCCTCCTGTCCGAAGCCCCCGGACTCGGCATCCCCGTCGTCATCCTGCCCTTCGTCAACACCGCCCTGGCCTCACGCACCCCGTTCCAACGCAGCGTCGACCAACTCCGCGCCGAAGGCGTACACGTACTGATCGGCCCCGGCCAGTTCGAACCACACCCACCAAGCTCCGGCGCCGAACGCATCGACACCTACCCCTGGGCACTGACACTCGAAAACTTGCCGAATTGATCTCTTAGGTATCAAGCGGCGGCGCTGCGCGCCGCCAGCGCGGCCCTGCGCTCGGCCGCACGCTGCGCGTGCGGCCTGGGGGCCGTTCTCGCGCGCGTCCGTGCTCGGGCCGCGCATGCGGAGATCGTCCTTAAGATCACAATCTAGATAAAATGTCTGCCACTTGTGGTGCACGCTGGTATAAGGGGGAAATGTCGAAGTGTCTGTCAACGATTGGCTAGGTATTTCGTGAGCGAGATTACGCGCGACGACGCTATTGAGGCATTGAGATTCGTTATAGACATCGACGCCCTCACGGAGAGTCAGATCATCCTTGCCAATCCCATATTTATCAGCCGCGATGAATCTATCTCGCGGCTAGAATTAGCTGAGGTTGATGCCGCAGTGGCGGCGCTGAATGACGCGAGACAGGAGAGCAACTCGCGACTGCAGTGGGAGAGCGGATTTGAGTGTCTCCTTGTCAGGAATAGCGACCGCCCCTCACCGGTGCGAAATCTGGGAGAGGTGTCATCTCAAGACGAGAATGGGATAATTTACTCAATTGGTGGACCATCGCTAGCCTTTATGATCAATCTACTTCATGTTCTCAGAATAGAAAATAAGAGGCCCTCGATACGGTTGATGAATGTGCGACGACGACTGCGGGATCGCGCATATTATGCCCCTGGAAGGGCTAGGGAAGAACTCGAAGTGCCCGTGACCTTCGAATCCGTATTGGCAGACATGGGCATCGTCACTACTTTGAGGATTAGGGCTGCTAAGTCGCGCAGCGATTTCAAAGAAATTGGAGAAGCATTTCTTTTTGAAGTGGCATACAACTATGACGATTCTTACCTGATTGCCTCAGATCTAGATCCGATCCTAGGGCTCCGCACCATGCGACGTCGCGGACGGTCTCCAGAGGCTATGGATGCACCACGAATGATCTACAGTTCGGACTTGGTTCACCATTATCAGCTCGCGCTCTCCGCAGATAGTCCGATGCTGAAATTCATCTCGTACTACCACATCCTGGAGCATTTTTTCGAGAAAGTATTCAATGATGACCGCGTGGACCAGGTGCGGCGAAAGATAGCAGACCCCTCTTTTTCTCTAAGAAGGTCTAAGGATGTCCAGGGAGTAATCAACGTTATCTTAGCCTCTCAGAAACAAGTGCGCGATGAGGGCGGAGTCGACGAGCAGCGATCGTGTTTTCTCGTGCTTGACCGCTACGTGCAAATTCAGCGGTTAGTAGCCGACCTTAACGCCTTTGACCAGAATCTAATTGCCTACTACAAGCTAAATTCGCCTTCATTTTCAGATAATACTCCGGTGGACTTGTCCGATAAACAGCATGAGAAAGTTAAGAAGGCTCTCGCGAAGCGCATATATCAGACCAGGAACGCGCTAGTTCACGCGAAAGATGGGGCGAAGCCCAAATATTTCCCGTTCGTCAACGACTCTGAGTTGACTCAGGAGATACCTTTGCTCCGATTCTGTGCTGAGCAAGTGGTCATTGCGCATGGAAAGATCATCTAGTGCTGCCGCGCCTGCTGCATGTTTCGGACCACGCTATGAAAGCGCCGAACAGATACCAGCCTCACGATCGCCTGGCTGTGGCTGGCCATCGTGGGGGCGTCGGGGGCGATCGACGGTCCGGGGCTTCGTTCCTCAGCCCCGGCCCACTGGGTATCCAGGTGCAGGTCGGACGAGAACTATCTGGACCGTGCGCACCGGCCGGATGATCCGGAACATACGCGGAACACCCCCTGTCTCTAGGGGGAAACGGCAACGTCAGTCGCAGGTCAGCATGCCGCCCGGCGTAGAAACAGCGATCCACTTCTAATCCGACGGTCGCAGGTTCGAATCCTGCAGGGCGCGCCATTCCACCAGCGGAAACTCCAGCCGCGCCCGCGCGCTGGCGGCATGGGGCAAATATGAGGCAAACCTGAGTCAGCCGCCGAGCGGCCGCCCCAGCGCGGACGCGGCTTTCAGCACCAGCCGGGCCGTTTCCCGGGCCGCCTGGTGGGCCACCTCCGGCAGCACCGAGACGTAGGTGTCGGCGGTCAGCACGATGCTGGCATGCCCCCAGCATTGCCTGCACCACCTTCAGGTCGGTGTGCGCGGCCAGGGCCAGCGTGGCGGCGCCATGCCGCAGGTCGTGCAGCCGGATCGGCGGTTGCCCGGAGGTCGCCACCAGCCGGCGGAATCGGCCGGTGAGGTAGTCTGGCCGCAGCGGCGCACCCGTCGCGGTGGTGAACACGTATCCCGAGTTCTGCCAGCGGGTGCCCGCCGTCGCACTCAGCTTCTCTTGCCGCTCGCGGTGTCGGGTCAGCACCCGTACGGTTTGCGCGTCCAAGGCGACCACTCGGCAGCTGGTGGCGCTCTTCGGCGGGCCGCCCTGGAAAGCGTGGGCGGTTCCGACTCTCACACGATCGCCGTTCACCCAGCGCCCGTTTCAGGAGGTTCTGGTGATCCCTAAAGGGCACGCCTACGGTGATGTCGGAACGGCTGCTCAGAATCGATTTCGCCGACGTTCTCGCTCGCTCCGCCTCCGTCTCGTTGATCCAAGATCCGGTCGGGCCACGCCGCGCCTGGTCTGGCACATCGATCCAGGTGATGGCAGGCCGATCCAGCCTCTTTTGCTTGTGCACGTCGACCAACACCGTCAACTGGCCGCCGTAGAAGAGCCGATGCGCTTCGCCGCGGCGGGCGTGGACCAGGACTCGGTGTCGACGCTGTCGGGGCGGCGCTGCCGGACGGCCGAATGGTGCTGACCTCGTGGACGCGGCACCGCGCCAAGTGGGACTCCTGGGGAAGCCTCCGGCTGCTGATCTGTGACCAGGAGGGGTGCACTCCGCCAAGGGGGACAGTCCTCTCATCCCGCGGCATGACTTCGCCCGCGGCCTGCCCCAGGGTCTATCCGTCCGCCCCGGCGACGGGCTGGTCGTCGCCATCGCCGACCAGGTGGAGATCGATCGAGGGGACAGGCAGTACGACGACGTGATCTCCTTGGTCTCCTGCGCGGACCCCGGCTGTTCACGCCCGGTGACCCGGGAGGTGGCGCGGGTCCCCTCGGGAGGTTACCGTTCCGAGCCGCAGGGCAGCCTGTCCGTCGCGGTCGGCGCCGACGACCGTCCCCGGGACAGCCCGCGCCACGCCGTGGCGGTGGTGGTGCGCCCGGACGGCCGGCCGGTGCTGGCGTACCAGGACATATTCGGCGATGGCGAGCAGCAAAGCGCCCGTCCCGGCGATGCGTGCTGCCGCAGCATCTCAAAGATCAACGACTGTTCTGGACTGTGGGAGCCGAACAGTGGGTCACAGGGTTTGATCTGGGTTTGCTGCGTTCGGCGGCTCAGCTCCGGCAGGACTCGACCGGATCCTCATCATGAAGGAACACCACCTCCGCAAGCGGTGCTCACGTGGCTGGTCTTCGGCTTCACCGAGTGGTCGCCGCCGCGGCGACCACTCGGTGAGCGCGCGAATGGCCTGAGGCTGGGCAAGGGTAAGCGGAGACGGTTCTGCTCTGCGCGAAGCCGGCAGAACTCGAACGCGCCATCGACCTATGGTGAGGTATGGCCTCATCCCTGCCGTCGCGTCCAGCGATCAATCGGACCGCCCCCGAGCCGTCTCCGGCTCGCGAGCCGCTGTGGCGGCAGGTGCTCGGCGAGCGCTTGAGAGGGCTTCGCCATGAGCGGGGCGAGAAGTTGAGCGAGACGGCAAGCCGCGCCGGAGTCTCGCCGCAATATCTCTCCGAGATCGAACGAGGCGTCAAGGAGCCGTCGAGCGAAATGATCGCCGCGGTCGCTGGGGCGCTGGATGTGACCCTGGTCGATCTGACCCTTGCCGTTGCCGAGAGTTTGCGGCCTGCTCAGCAGGGCGCGTCGAGAGGTGCCACCTGCTCGGCGGCGTATGCTCTGGCCGCGTAGCGCGGCTTGCCGGGCTTGTCCACGGGCCTATGAACGCTCCTCGATGATCTGATCGAGGAGCCCGTACTCCAAGGCCGCGGTAGCGGTGAACACGCGATCGTGATCGGTGTCGGCGCGCAGGGTCTCGACCGTCTGGCCGGTGTGCCGTGAAAGTATGCGCTCGATGTCCGTCCGGACACGTACGACCTCGTCGGCCTGCAAGATGAGATCGGGGATCGCTCCGCGCCCCTGGGCTGCCGGCTGGTGCAGAATGATCCGTGCGTGTGGGAGAGCGGCACGTTTGCCTTCGGCGCCCGCGGCGAGAAGTACGGCCCCCACTGCGACGGCCTGTCCCACACAGGTCGTCGAAACCCGCGGGCGGATATGGCGCATGGTGTCGTAGATCGCAAGCATCGCGCTCGGGTCTCCGCCTTCGCAGTTGATATAGAACTGGATCTCCGCCTCGGGGTTGTCTGATTCCAGAAAAATCAGCTGCGCGATGAGAGCATTCGCGACGCCCGCGTCGATTGCGGTGCCCAGGTAGACGATCCGCTCGGTGAGCAGGTGCGAGTAGACATCCATGATCCGCTCGCCACGAGGGTTCGAGGCGATGACGTTCGGGATCGTATATGTGGTCACTGGCCGACTCCTTGGGTGACGCCGAATCCGAGCCGTGGGCGGTTTTGTGGCGCGATTTCGTCGAAGTTCTGCACGATGGCGTCGATGAAGCCGTAGTCCAGTGCTTCCTGTGCCGTGTACCAACGATCGTGCAGAGAATCCTCGAATATGCGCTCGACAGGCTGACCTGTGTCCTCGGCAATCAGACCGAGCACCGTGTCGCGCGTATGCCGAAGGTCGCCGGCCTGCAGTTCGATGTCGACCGCGGTGCCACCGATTCCCGCCGAACCTTGGTGCATCAGGACTCGTGAGTGCGGTAGAGCGCGGCGCTTCCCAGGGGCCCCCGACGACAGCAAGAACTGCCCGGCACTGTAAGCGATGCCCAGGACGAGGGTCGATACGTCACAGGGAATGAGGCGCATGATGTCGCGGATCGCAAGCATCGACGGGACCGAGCCACCTGGGGAATGAATCCACAAGGCGATATCGGACGACGCATCCTGCGTGGCGAGTGCCATCAGCTGGGTGGTCAGCAGTGTCCCATTGTCGTCGTCGAGAGGGCCGTCGAGAACGAGAACACGCTGCTCATAGAGTTCGCGTCTCATTCGTGGGTTGAACATCGGAAGTTTCGATTCTTCGCTCATGCGTCCATCTTGTGAGGTGATCCGGACCGACGTCGACACGATCTGCCTGGGGCAGATCTGCTCTGAGCAGCGAGAGCTCCTGAGCAGGGACAGCGCGATTACCGGCCGGTTCGGGGAGCGCGGTCCGGCTGCCGGGCCTGGGTTCGATATTCGTATGGGTATGCATGGCCAGGACGGTTTCGTTCGGTTCTGCTTGTCGAGCCAAACTTGTGGATCGTCTGGGCACTGCTGTCCAGGTCACGAGCCGGATCGTGACCGTGCAGCCCGCCTCCAGCAGGTCCGGCCTCGAGTACGTGGCGATTACCAGAAACGTGAGTGTGGCCGTCCCAGCGAGCTGAGACCTTGCGACCACGGCAACGCGACGGCTCGCTATGGCAGAGGCGACTGGAATGCGACGGGCTCCGGCGAGGCGCTTGCCGACGTGCCGCCAGAGGAAGGTGAGCAAGTTGTTCGCGTGTGCCTCAGCTGAGCATTCGACATTCGTTGGTTGGCCACGCCTCGACGGTACTGGTACGTCCGGGCGCTGCGGCTGTCAGGAGGAACGAAAGGTCCAGTAGTTGGGCTTGAGGCTCCGTGTGCAGAATGTGGCCCTGGCTCAGCGTGCTCTGCGGCGGGGCGTTCATCGCGGGGCGCCACCTGCATGATCAATCAGGGTGATCGCCGTGCTCGATGCGTGCTCGTACGCCCAGTCACGCGTCGTCAGGGGCTGGCACCGCTTGACACGCAATGTGCGCGGAGGCGGAACGAACTACCGTCAAATGACACTGCGCGACACTTTGGGATCTTGCTTCTAATCCGACGGTCGCAGGTTCGAATCCTGCAGGGCGCGCTTTGATTATGTTCTGACCTGCGGCGATGCGGGATCGGATGTATTCTAGAATTTTCGTCTAGCGTTTGCGTGCTCCGTGCGTGCTCGCTTGCACCAACCCCGCACACACCATGATCCATCCGCTACCTTCGGCTGCTGCGGCAAGAGCAGCGGCCCCGCCTCGCCCCGAGCAGGCGGCGAACGCGGGGCCGGATGCTTAATCCGACTGTTCAGCTCCTCAGCGAGATGAGTTTGCCCGGTTCGGTCTGGTCTTCCTCACCGAAGAGCAGGGCGGCGGTCTTCTCGGCCGCGGCCATGGCCACCTGCGGGTAGACGGAGGTGTAGGTGTCGGCGGTGAAGGCGCTGGAGGTGTGGCCCAGGGTCTCTTGCACGACTTTCATCTCTACCCCGGCCGCCAGCATCAGCGAGGCTGCCCCGTGGCGGAGGTCGTGAAGGCGGATGGGCGGCAGGCCGGCGAGGTAGGCGAGGCAGAGGAACTGGTCGGAGATGTGCTGGGGATGGAGCCGGGTGCCGTCGGGCTGGGTGAAGACGAACCCGGTGTCCGTCCACGCCTCACCCATGGCCAGCCGTTCCTGCAGTTGCTGCTGCCGATGGGCACGCAGCAGTTGTGCGGTGTCGCTGTCCAAGGCGATGGTCCGCACCGAGGCGTCGGTCTTCGGGGTGCCCTCATGAACTGCCCAAGCCAGCTGCACGAGCTGCCAGTTCACGGTCAAGACGTGGCCGTCGAGATTGACCTCCTTCCAGCGCAGCCCACATGCCTCGCCGCGCCGCAGCCCGCGTAGCGCGATCAGCTGGTAGAGGGCGAACAGGCGGTGAGCTTTGGCTTCCCTGAGAAACCGTCGGGTGTGCGCGGGCGTCCAGACCATCACCGGAGAGGGGCGGGGCACGCTGGTGTAGGCGTCGATGGGATCGACTCGCCGCCCGCCCCGGCGCTGTTTCTCTGTCTCCGGGTAGGTGCGAAAATCCTCCTGCCAGGCGCGGACTCGGTCGTCGGTCCACACCATCGGCTTGGGCCGGGTGTAGGCGGCCATCTCCAGCACGGCGGCGGGGTTGAAGTCGATCAGCCGGTCTTGGCGCATGGCCATGTTGAGCGCGTGCCGCAGGGTGGCGCGGATGCGGTGCATGGTGGCGATGCTGATCGGTCGCCGGTACTTCACCGTGGCCCGCACCTGTGGGTCGGGGTCGGCGCGGCGTTCGGCGATGGTGTCGTTGAACTCCTCGATCTGCTCGAACATCAACGCGATGTCGCTGACCTTGAGCTGATCCAACCGCAGCCGCCCCAGATACGGGGTGAGGTAGAGGCGGATGTGGCCCTCGTAGGAGCGGCGGGTGGTCTCCTCGATCTTCCGCTTGCGGTTGAGGAACTCGGCCAGCCACTGCTCGACGGTGATTTCCTGGGTCAGATGCTGCCCGGTCTTGACCTTGCGGCGGACCGTCTCCACGTCCGGGAGCGTGTCGGTCTCGGCCAGCGTCCGCTTGATCAGGTCGGCGATCTGGATGCGGGTGGCAGGCTCGCGCGGGTCGGCCAGTGCGAGCAGGTCACGCACCTGCCCGAGTTCGGCCTTGGCGGCGTCCTGGGTGGCGAAGCCGCCGCGGCGCAGCGGCCCGCGCCGCTTGCCGTCGGTGCCTGGCGGGAGTTCGATCTGGTAGTTCCAGATGCCGTGCCGGTAGCTCCATCCGCCGTCAGCGCGGCGCAGCTTGGGGCATTTCTGCCCGAGTGCCTTGCCGTCGCTGTCGCGGCAGGAGCAGCGTTTGAACGTGCTGCCTTCAGCCATCGGTTGTCCTGTCCTCCTCGATGAGGGTGTGATCGCCGAGCAGCGCGAGCAGGGCGGCGGTGGGCACCAGGTATCTCTTGCCGATGCGGATGATCCGGCAGGGGAACTGGCCGTCCCTGGCGAGTTGGTAGGCCGTGGTGCGTCCCAATCCGAGCGCCCGTCCTGCGGTGACCACGTCGACCACAGCCGGCAGTTGCTGGATCTCGGCCAACGTCAGCGCGCGCCTCATCGCCGACCTCCAGGCCGGGAAGGAAGCGCGACTGCCGCCAGCCCGCCCGGCACGGCCACAGCGGTGCAGGAAATCGGGTAAGCATGATGCGCGTCACCACCGACCGTCCCGAGCGTCGTGCCAGGCACGACGTATCGACACCCACCTCGGCACCAGCACTCAAGCCCCACTTGACCGCCGCTACGGGAGCCACGCATCGCTCGACGCTGTGAAGCACCGTGACGCTGCTGGGCAGTCCTTCGGGGGCGCCGACGTGGATTGGGAGGTTGTGCGTTCGGGGAGGGTTGCGCACGGCGGACGAGCAAGAGCGAGCCTGCTCTGCTGCCGGCCACTGGTGCGAGGTGCTCAGCCGATCCTTGGTCGCGTTGAGGCAGTCCGGACAAGCCGTTCGGCGCCGTATGCCAGGGCCCCTTCCCGCTGAGGCTGTCGACCCTGATGGGCGTGGTGGAGTTAGCGTCCACGGGAGTGGTGTACGGGTTTGAACCTACTCGTCACCTTGATGCCCGTGAGGGAAGATCGATGTGACATGAGGGCGGCCACTCCGCGATCCTTCACAGCTGTCGAAGGCATAAGAAGGAGAACGAGAAGTGGCCGCTATGGACATTCTGCCTGCCGAGGGTGAGTGGTTCGACGAGACCCTGGCCCAGGCCTCACCCGACATGCTGCGGGAGATGGTCGTGCGGATGGCGCAGATGATGATGGATGCCGAGGTCGAGCAGCGCTGCGGCGCCGGCTACGGCGAGGTGTCGGACCAGCGCGTCAACTCGCGTAACGGCTACCGGCGCAGGGAGTGGGACACCCGCGCGGGCACGGTCGAGCTGGCCATCCCCAAGCTGCGGCAGGGGTCGTACTACCCGGACTGGCTGCTGGAGCGGCAGCGGCGCGCCGAGCGGGCGCTGGCCTCGGTGGTGGCGACCTCGTATCTGCTGGGCGTCTCGACCCGGCGGGTGGAACGGCTGGCCGAGCAGCTCGGGGTGACCAAGCTGTCGAAGTCACAGGTCAGCGTGATGGCCCGGGAGCTGGATCAGATGGTGAGCGAGTTCCGTAACCGGCCGTTGGACGCCGGGCCGTACACGTTCGTCTGGATCGACGCCCTGACGCAGAAGGTGCGTGAGGGCGGGCGAACGGTCAACGTGCACGCCCTGGTCGCGACCGGCGTTAACGCCGACGGCCACCGCGAGATCCTGGGCATCGATGTCGTCTCATCCGAGGACGGAGCGGGCTGGTTGGCGTTCCTGCGGGGCCTGGTCGCCCGCGGCCTGTCCGGCGTCGCCTTGGTGATCTCCGACTGCCATGCCGGGCTGCGCGATGCGATCGGCTCCACGTTGCCCGGCGCCTCATGGCAGAGGTGTCGCGCGCACTACGCGCGAAATCTTTCCACGGCTGTTCCGAAGGCGGCTCAGCCGTGGGTGGCCACCATGCTGCGCACGATCTTCGAGCAGCCCGACGCCGCCTCGGTGCGGGCACAGCACCGCCAGGTGGTCCAAGCGCTGGAGGACAAGTATCCCAAGGCCGCCGAGCACCTGGACGAGGCACGCGAGGACATCCTGGCCTTCGCCGCCTATCCCAAGGCCGTGTGGCGGCAGATCTGGTCCAACAACCCCCAGGAGCGGCTGAACAAGGAGATCCGCCGCCGCACCGACGTGGTGGGCATCTTCCCCAACCGCGATGCCATCATCCGACTGGTTGGTGCGGTGCTGGCCGAGCAGCACGACGAGTGGACCGAAGGTCGGCGCTACCTCGGCTTGGAGATCCTCGCCGACTGCCGCAAGGCTGCCGAGAGAAAGGTAAAAGAAGACGCTGGCGATGTGAATGTGACTACTGATGCTATTGCTGCTTAAATAGGATTTAGATCGCAGAGTGGTCGAAACTCATACACCACGATCTGGGACGCGGCCGTGGTGGATGGCGGACGTCGAAGGGTGCTGTGGTTGGGTCCTGTCATGGTGATGTGGCCCGATCATCCGAGCCACCTGGTCCCTGTCGCCTTCTACTCGATCAGGGGATGACCTCAGGGCAAGTGTCTAGGGTGCGGGGAACTCAGGTTGAGCCGGGTCAGCTCTCCGTACCGGTTGGCTGCCTGCTGGGAGGCTTTAGGGCGTTCTGGCGCTGGTTCGCCTCCGGCAGCGTGAACGCGTACGCCCTCAGCTCATTAGGGGGCGCCACATCGTACGAGGTGGGCCCACCACACGCTGACCCTCACCCCTGGTCGTCCCGAGCCATCAGGTGGAACCCTGACCTCCGCTCTAGCGACAAGACTGGCGATCACGTGCCGTCTCCGCCACCATGGGAGCCGCCCTCAACGCGCCCTCTTCCCAGTCCGAGCAGAAGGAAGATCGCGATGCAGCCACCGATTCCCATTCCTGATCAGATCGGCACTGTCGACCTGGCGTCCTGGGCCGTCGTTCCCGGCCCATCAAACGTGGACAAGGACGAACACGGTGCCTGGGCCGTCACGGCCGGCGACGAGGAGCAGTACGCTTTGTACTTCGAAGTCGCTGACGCCGCCCACCCCCGGCAGGTCGCCGAGTTCATAGTCGAGGCGGTGAGAGCACACGCCACCCGGTTGCGGCTCAGTGCCGCCTTCGACGACATCCTGCGCGAACGGGAGCGCCTGCGCACCCACCCAGCCGGTGCGGACCTGTACGAGCTCGACCGCAGCCGGGTCGTGGCGATGATGGCGCAACTCGGCGAGCTCGCCGCCGAAGCCTACGAACCCGCGTCCGCGTCCGAGCAGGACGCGCAGACGCAGCGCATCTATGACGAGGTCACGCATCTAGCGGCACTGGCCGTGAGCTGGCTTGAGGCCATCCACGCCCGCTACGGTGCCGACGGCGCTTAGCGCGCTCGGCAAGTCTCCTCGCGCAGCATGCCGACGACGGCAGCCAGGTGGTGAGACAGGGAGTACGCCTTCCACTCGGTGCTCCCGCCAGGGCCGCCGTTCTCAGAGGCCGCCCTCGCGATCTGCTCGTCACCCCAGGAGAAGCCCGTACCATAGGTCGGCCAATCTGAGGAGCCGACCAGCCTCTTGCAGAGCTCGAAGAAGCCCTTGTTGCCGCGACTTCTTCCCTTCGGCCAGTAGTACAGAGACCATTGCCGTCCGACCGTGTAACGCAGGTTCGGGGGCGGCCACTTGTCGTCTGCCGGGGGAGGGCCCGGATGGTCGACTCCGTAATCCCCGTAGCTGACGTCGTTCCACAGCCGGCTGATCCGGCACCGGAGGTCTGCCTCCCGCCGTGGGATGCGCCTGACCTCCGGTACGGCAGGCTTCACCAGATCCTCGGTGGAGGGAAACGACCCTCCGACGACCGTCACCGATTGCCAGGCGATGTCGAGGAGGTGGCGCAGAGGGCCCCCAACGCCTGTGCAAGTTTCGGAGGCAGAGGTGAAGTAACCGCAGTCGAGCAGCAGGTCCGTTCGCTCCGCCCTTTCCCCCACGGCTTCCAGCTGATCCAGGAGTACGCGCGAATCAGACAGGTTGAAGGCGAAAGGGCGCCGTACGCGGAGACACACGCCAGCGTGCAGTTTCTCCGTGGCGCGTCGCACTTCCTCCAGGTTCTCCGGCGCCTCATCCGTATGGATGACGGGACGGAAAGAGCCGACGCCGAGGTCTGCGACAAGGAGCCTGAGGGCCTCATATGCTCCTGAGGGCCCGAACCGGTCGGCAAGGGGCCTGGTATCCAGTGCGAAGTCGATGCTCTTGTCCAGCAGGCGGTTCCGGTGGATCTCCGACAGTACTCGCTGGACCGCGACCTTCGGCGACTCATCTTCAGCGCGCGCCACGATCTCGATAAGAGGCCGGACGTTGTCCGATATCCGGTCACTCATATGCCTGAGCGCCAGCAGATTGGGCCGGCGACTGTTGATGATGACCACGTACACCGTCATGGTTGGTTCTCCGTGCGGTTGGTGAACCTCATGGCGGGTGAAGCGGCCATCCCTCGCCTGTGGGCAGGCCGCCACGGCCCGGTGCCACCGACGGTGAACTCTGCTTGTCAGCACGTCAATATCCGGAGAGCCAGATCCTCACATCGAAGAGTTGACGACAGGTGTACATGGGGCAGACCCAGTTACGAGCTGTATTAGAGCAAATAATGCCTATGTGTTGGTTGGCGGCAAGAGGAAAAGAAGTTGCGACTCTTGCCGAGGTCTGCGGCAATTGGCGCATTGTCTACCGTCGCGTCGAAGAGCGCGCTGGATCTCGTTGGGGACTCGCAACGCCAGTGACTTGTCACCGCCGAGCCGTCATGATCGGAAGCAGGTCACCCATTTACCGCTTGTGTCCTCCCGACGCCAGAGGCCATGGCGTCGTCGGCCTTGAACGCCGCGGCGCCCCCCATGGCTGCCGGCAGAAGGGGAGAGGGATCACCCGGCCGACGTCAACGCCCTTCGGATGGCTTCAAGCGCGAACCGGGCGGGGTCGAATTCCTGCGCGCTGTCCAGACCGGCCCATTGGACATATTCATCGTGCTCGTCGTGTCCGGAATCGGCCAGCGCCCGTCGGAAGTGTTCGTAGCCTCCGATGCCGCCGACGTCCTCTGGCGGGCAGGCGCCCGCCCCGTCCACCAGCACCGGGTAACGGACTCCTTCCTCCGCGGTGAGGATCTCCTCCAGCACGATGTCATGTCGCCAGCTGTCGCCCAGGTCGTACTCATACTCCATGGCCGCGCCGGCCTGTGTGAGCACCTCCTGCAACCGGGTCTTCTTCTCGTCCCGGACGTCCAGCTCCCATTCGGGTGACGCCTGGCCGTACAGGACGCCGCCCACCGTGAACAGGTGGAGGTGGCTGTTCTCCCAGCCCATCGCCGTGACCAGGATGTGGTGCAGCCTGGCGAGGGTGATCCCGGGTGAGACGAGCAGGCGCCGCCAGATCACCGGGTCCGCGCTCTCCTGGAGCGTCACCCGGATCTGGTAGATCGGCTCTCCTGGTGCGGCCTCGCCCAGGCTGCGCCGTACGGTGGTCACCGCGGCCGGGGTCAGGGTCGCCGTCTCTTCCGTGAGCTCCACCACGCCCAGCCGCGCCAGGACGGTCAGCAGCCGATCGATGTCCTGATCGGCCATTCGCCGTTGCGCTTGCGGGTCGCGCATCTCGTAGTGCGGCGATGCGATCTGCCAGGCCAGCTCCCGCAGATCCGCGACGGGCACTGGTCCGCCGTACAACCTACGCTGCAGCGCCGGCCAGATGAGCGCGAACTCCTCGCCGACCAGGGACGAGTACCAGTAGTTCTTGGGGAAGAACGCCTGGCTCATCTTCCCCAACGCCGTGAACGACGCCTCCCACAACCGCTTCGGGTCGTTCAGCAGTGGCGCCGCCTTCTTCACCGGCAGCAGCCGTCCCTTGATCACCCTAACCAGCCCGGTCGCTTTGGCCCATTCCACGATCAGGTTCATTCCGGGCAGTTCGGTGCTGCTCTTCGTCCGGAACACCCGGTCGCCGATCTTCGGGTCGATCTCGTCGCCGGTCTTCAGCAGCGCCACCAGCGTCCGCGCGTCCGACAGCGTCAGTTTCCCGGTCTGGGTCAGCTTCCGGCCTTCGCCCACCCACTCGGTGAACGCTCGCAACTCCTCTTGCATAGCGTTCAGAGTATGGCGCGGCGTTCGGTCTCAGCCGCCCGCGCCGCGCGAACGAGCCCTTCCTGGCTCATGGACACCCGTAGGATCGGGTGCCGTGGCGAAGAAGCGTAAAGCGAAGGCAAGTCCCACGCGGGGGGTCAGCGGTCATCCTGCCCGGCGCGCGCTGCAACTCGCCGCCCGCCTAGAATTTTCGTCTAGCGGCTGCGTGCTCCGTACGTCCTCGCGCGCGCCAACATCGCCCACACCATGATCGACATTGGTGCCCGCTGCGCAAGGGTTCGATGGCCCCGGTGAATACGAGCGGTGTCTCCTGCGGCTGGCTCACGCCACGATCTTGTCGAAAAGGGGGATGAAGGCGGGTGATGATCGAGAGGGACCGAGGCGCACTGCCTTGGCAGAGGGCTCCAGGCCCGGTATCGACTCAGGCATTCGCTCGGTCCCGGTCGACCCCCACCCGCCAGACCTCGCCCCCATCGCGCACGGCCTGCGATCAGGAGTCACGCTCCAGTTCGAATCGAGGCATCAGGGGCGAGCACCCGAGTCGGCGACCTCGGGATCGTACGGAGGATCAATGATCGATGTGACAGGTAGGAAATCTCCTATATATAGTGCAGGGCATGCACATCACGCACGCCAAGGTCGTTACCGTGCCCGTCTCCGATCAGGACCGCGCGAAGGACTTCTACCTCTCCACCCTCGGCTTCCAGGTGGTCGTCGACCAGCAGATGGGCCCGGTCCGCTGGCTCCAGGTCGCCCCGTCCGGAGCGCAGACCAGCTTCACGCTCGCCACCGCCGAGCAGGGGTTCACCCCCGGCAGTTCGACCGGCATCATCCTGGAGACAGCTGACCTGGATGCCGACTGCGCCGCGCTGGTCAAGGCAGGCGCCGCGGTCGAAGGCCCCACCGACCAGCCCTGGGGCCGCCTGGCCACCCTCGCTGACCCGGACGGCAACCGCTTCGTGCTCGCCGCCAAACCGCCGGCGGGAGCCTGAACGGCCGTGCCCGCCGCCGAGGTTCGCGAGGATCAGGTCTTCGCCGCACTGGCCAGCCCGGTACGGCGCATGGTGCTGCGCCTGCTGGGTGAGGGCGGTCCGCAGCCCGTGACCGATCTCGCCCGCCACTTCGACATGGCACGCCCGAGCTTCTCGGAGCACCTTCGGGTGCTGCGGGAGGCCGGGCTGGTCAGCGAGAGCAGGTCAGGCCGGCAGCGGCTGTACCGGCTGGAAGGGGCCGCGTTGTACGAGGTGCAGGAGTGGCTGACACCGTTCGAGCGGTTCTGGCGCGACAGGTTGCGCAGCCTGTCCGACGTGCTCGACACTCTGGACGACGATGAGCCGTGACCGATGACGACCTGACCGCCGTACGCGTCGATCATTTCCTGGCCCACCCGCCAG
Organism: Nonomuraea mesophila; assembly: GCF_004352805.1. NCBI lineage: Bacteria > Bacillati > Actinomycetota > Actinomycetes > Streptosporangiales > Streptosporangiaceae > Nonomuraea > Nonomuraea mesophila. Next base: position 18,892 of record NZ_SMLD01000066.1, on the reverse strand, counting down.
CCAAGGTGTGGCGGGCGCTCACCGAGCCAGACCGATCGCGCAATGGTTGATGCCCGGCGACTTCCGCCTACAGATCGGTCACCGTTACACCATGTGTGCCCGGCCCATGCCGGGGACCGGTTTCTCCGGCACCGTCGAAGCCGAAGTACTCGCTTTTGAGCCGATGCGCATGCTTCGCGTCGGCTGGCGCGACGCCAACCCCGGCAGCGCCGGCCTTGTGAACTGGACCATCACCTGGACCCTGCAACCCGAGGGTCGCGGCACCCGCCTGTTCCTCCTGCACGAAGGCTTTGACCCGGACAACCCCCTGCAACAGCGCGCCCGCAACATCATGGGCGGCGGCTGGCGCACCCACACCATACGGCGCCTGAACGAGGCCCTGACCCGCCTTTCGGAGCGCTGACCTTCCTGATTTCCCTGTGACCCTTCCTTCACGACAGGAACCATTCACATGTCCGATACTGCCGACCGCTACGCCCTTCTCGCCGACGCCTTCCTGGCCTGCATCCGCGCCACCCCCGAGGAACGGTGGGATGCCAAGAGCCCATGTCGAGGGTGGACGGCCCGGGACGTGGTCGCCCATGTCATCAACGGACACCGCGGCATCCTCGCCGCCGTCCGTAATACCCCGCCCACTCCCGCACACGGCGTGCTCATCTCCCCCATGGGCGACGCCCCTGCTGTGGAGCCAGGCGCAGACCTGGTCGCCGCCTTCACCGCCTGCCGCGACGACATGCTCGCCACGCTCCGCGACCCCGCCCTTGCCGCCCGGACCCTGCCCTTCGGCCCACTCGGCCCGGTCCCGGTGGAACAGGCCGCCGACATGATCGGCGCGCTGGAACTGCTCGGCCACACCTGGGACCTGGCCCGTGCCACCGGGGGTGATGAGACCCTCGACACCGACGCCGTGACCCGCACCCACCAAGCGCTCATCCCCCACTACCAGGCGCTGCTGGCCACCGGCGCCTTCGACGCCAGTATTCCGGCACCCGCGGGAGCTGACGCACAGACCGCATTTTTGTGTTTCACCGGCCGTCAGCCCTGAAGCCGACGAGCACTTCGAGCTCCTGAGTGTCACCGACTGCTGTCACGGCGCGGGATCCCCCTGCGCCACACCACGACGGTCATTTCCGCCCTGGCTCGTCTGCGCGGATGAGGCCGGTGCAGGCGTCGCGGACGGCGGCGGGCAGGTCGTCGGGCTGGTTGGTCATGACGCCTCAGTTTGGGTCATGTGCTGGTCGAGCCGCTCGAGCAGTCGCCGGTGGCGGGCGGCTTCTTCTCCCCAGTCGCGGCCTTCGGCGTCGGCCAGGAGCGTGGCGGTGTCGGCGCGTTGCGCGGAGAGTTCGGGTGCCGCGAAGAAGACGGCGATGCCGGTCGCTTCGGTCAGCAGCTGGCGGCCGGCGAGTTCCATCCCGCGGTCCCATGAGTGCTGAGTAAGCGTGCATCCATCCGTGTGAACGCCTGCTGGCCTCAGCCGCGCCACTCTCTATCGGCGCCGCGACCTGCGCCAGCTCATTGAGCAACACCGCGACCCCGACGGACAGACGCTCACCCTCACCGGACTGGCTACTCAGATCGACCAGCTTCGACAAGCACTGGAAGCCGTCGCGGCCGACGTCCGCCGACACGAAGAACACCTACGCAGGCTCAGAAGAACAGAACGCGCCCGCTGACGCCTCGTACTACGCAACCAGCGCGAACTCTGAAGATCGATTAGCCGGATAATCGAAGAAGAGCAGGTCGACCTCAAGATTGAGCAGGTTGGCGACCTCGTCGAACGCCTGCTTCTCCAGATCGCCGGTCACGTCGTGCAGCCAGTCCATCGCTCGGTAGCACGTGTCGTCATCAGTGCCGGGCAGGCCGTCGATGTGGACGTCATGGATGATCCAGTCCGCGGCGGCCAGCTTCGAGGACGGTGCCAGCGCCCGGTTCGCGACCAGCCCGAACAGCACCCGCTCGGTGGTGGTCATGTTCAGGCGGCGGCCACGCTTGGGCTGGCCGACCCGGGCCATGATCTGGTCGATCTTCAGCCGATGCCACAGCTGATCGAGGACGTAGGTGCCGCCGAACGGCACTGAACAGGTGAACTCCAGGTCGGCGGCGGCCGTGGCGGCCAGGGCCTCGCCCGGTTCCAGCAGCCGCGACAGAGACGCGACCAGCCGCCGGACCGCCTCGCGATCGAGCTCGTCCTCGCGGCCGAAGGTGAACAGCACCTTCGGGACCGCACGGCCCTTGATCGGATCCCACTCGTTGTGGGCCAGATGCAGGTACCGGACGGTCCCGGACTTGTTCTCCCGCTTCGTCGTCGCGTACACAGCTCTGGACCATAGACACACAGCCCAGCTCGGTACAGCCGAATCATCAAAAACGCGTCTCTAGGCGATTTCCGCTGGCTAGTCCCGGCCCCAGCCGCCGACCAGCACGTTCAAGCCGTACCGGCCTCTAGGAACCCCGAATCACGCGGAACGAGGGCTTGTGCGCCCGCAACTTTGCCAATGATGTCGGAGCCTCTGTCCTTCTCGGCGTGGACGTTGATTCCGTTGGGCCACCACACCAGGTAGTTGCAGGTCTCCTGCGGTTCAGCCTTCGTGGGGTCGGCTTGACCGCCCAGGCTTTGCGAGATGGCCGGGGGCCGAATCGGCCGAGGCTGGGCGTCTCGAACCGGCGGGTGGAGACGCCTGTCAACGGGCCGACGCGCGCAGGTGGAGGTCCATGGCCGGCGGTCTCCTCCCGGCGTCCGGACGTCCTGCGGTGGCCTCATTCGCGGCCGGGCTCCTGTTCGTGGGTGGCCGGTGGGATGCCGCGGACGATCGTCTCGGCGGCGTAGCGTAGCCACGTGCCGCCCTCCGTGCCGCCCTTCGTGGCGGGGGAGGGGCGGGCGAGGGCGGCGAACAGCACGCCGTCGAGCTGTGCCACCAGCATGCGTGCCGCGTTCCCGGGGTCCGGCACCCCTGCCGCGCGCAGGCCGTCGGTGGCCATGTGGAGGAAGCGTTCGGCGGCGGCGTCGAGTTCGGTGCGGAGCAGGGCGCCGGCGGTGGCGTCGAGGTAGAGCTCCATTCTGGCGCGGGTGCGGGTCCTGGCCGGGCCGAGCCAGTGTTCGAGCAGGCCGGTCAGAGTGGCGGCGACCTGTTCTCTGCTGCTCCACGCGCTGGGCGGCAACCGGGTGAGCGAGGCTTCGTCGAGTTCCAGCATGCGCCTGAGCACCGCGTCGAGCAGCGCGTGCCGGGTGCGGAAACAGCTGCTGGTGCTTCCTGGCGGCAGTGCGGCCCGGGCGTCGGCGGCACGATGGGTCAGGGCGCGCATGCCGTGTTCGGCGATGACGTCGATGGCGGCGTCGGCCGCTCGTTGCGCGCGGGTTCTCATCGGTGCCGCTCCACGGTGACCGGCACCCCGTTGAGCACCGCCGTGCCGCTGACCTGGTCGAGATGGGCCGGGTCGGTGAGGGCGTTGACGTTGGCGCCGGGCACCTGGCGGGCGACCGGCAGCCGTACGCCGGGCAGGTCGTGACCGTAGCCGTGCGGCAGGCTGACCGTGCCGGGCATGAGGTCGTGGCCGGTGCCGATCTGGACGGTCAGTTCGCCCGTGGGTGAGGTCACGGTGACGAGGTCGCCGTCGGCCAGTTCGCGTGCGGCCATGTCCGCGGGGTGCATCAGCAGGTGGTGGCGTGGCTTGCCCTTCACCAGCCGGGCGGAGTTGTGCATCCAGGAGTTGTTGCTCCGCAGGTGCCGGCGGCCGATCAGCAGCAGGCCGCCTGGCGGCTCCAAGAGTTCGGCGGCGGCCGCTCGTACGGCCGCGATCAGGGGCGGGGGAGCGGCCGGCACGCGTTTGCGCGGCGTCTGCAGCCGTCGGGGCAGGCTGGGCCGCAGCGGGCCCAGGTCCAGCCCGTGCGGGTGGCGGCGCAGCCTGGCCAGGGACAGACGGTAGGGGCCGGTACGCAGGCCCAGGTCCACGATGTGCTCCGGCCGCATCCGCAGCATGAGAGCGGCCCGCCACGGCCGGGACCGGATCAGCCGCTCGTACCTGCGGCCCAGCTCGCGGAAGATCTCCCATTCGTGGCGGGCGCCGGGCTGTCGCGGGAAGACGGCCGGCACGTACCGGGCGGTGTCGCGGACGGCGAGCAGGTGGAAGATCAGGTCGTAGTGGTCGCGTTCGAGGGGTTCGGTCGGCGGCAGGATCACGTCGGCGTGCCGCGTGGTCTCGTTGACGTAGAAGTCGACGCTGGCCATGAAGTCCAGCCCGGCCAGGGCCTCGTCCAGCGCGGGCCCGCCGGGTGTGGACAGCACCGGGTTGCCCGCCACCGTGAGCAGGCCGCGTACCTGGCCGGGCCCCGGCGTGCGGATCTCCTCGGTGAGCACCGCGACGGGCAGTTCGCCACCGAACTCGGGCAGGGCGCGCACCCGGCTGCGCCACCGGCCCTGACGGCCCGGGTCGATCTGCCTGGTCCTGATCGGATCGACGGCCGGCCGGGTGAACAACGTGCCGCCCGGCCGGTCGAGGTTGCCCGTGACGATGTTCAGCAACTGCACGCCCCACTGGCACAGCGTGCCGAACCGCTGCGTGGACACCCCCATCCGGCCGTAACAGGCGGCGGACCGGGCGGTGGCGAACCCTCTGGCCACCCGGCGGACGGTGCCGGGCTCGACCCCGCAGACGGCCTCCACCCGTTCGGGGGTGAAGGGCGTGAGGACATCGCGGACCTCGTCGAGGCCGTCGACGTATGTGGCCGGCCTCGCCAGGCCCTCCTCCAGGATGACCCGTACCATGCCAAGGATCAGCGCCGCGTCGGTGCCTGGCCGGACGAAGTGGTGCTCGCCGCCGAGCCTGGCCGTCTCGGTCCTGCGCGGGTCGAACAGCACCATCGTGCCCCCGCGCGCCAGCAGCGCCCGGATCCTGCGCCCTATGCCCGGCGCCGACATCAGGCTGCCGTTGGACACGGCCGGGTTCGCGCCGAAGACGAGAAAATAGTCGGTGCGGTCGAGGTCGGGGATCGGCAGCAGCCACTGGTTGCCGTAGAGCAGCCGCGCCACCAGCTGATGCGGAAGCTGGTCCACCGAGCTTGCCGAGAACCGGTTGCGCGTGCCGAGCAGGCTCGCGAACGCCGGCGCGTGCGTCATCGCGCCCAGGCTGTGCGTGACGGGGTTGCCCAGGTAGAGCGCGACCGAGTCCGCGCCGTGCCGCCGCCGGAGCCGCGCGAGCCCGTCCGCGACCAGGTCGAACGCCTCCTCCCACGAGATCTCCCGCCAGCCGTCCGCGGTCCGCCGCACGGGGGCGCGCAACCGGTCGGGGTCCTCCCGCAGGTCGGCCAGGGCGAGCGCCTTGGGGCAGAGGTGCCCGGCCGACAGGACGTCGTCCTCATCGCCCCGGATGTCGACGACCCGGTCGCCGGAGGTGGTGATACGCAGGCCGCACATCGCCTCGCACAACGTGCACCTGCCGAGCCTGGTGATCTCCTCCATGCTACAGTTGTAGCAGCATTCCGCTACAGGTGTAGCATCCGCCCTCGGTGAGTGGAGACGGTTGCTCCAGACGAACTCGGGGACCGTCCATCCCGCTTCGTGCACACTGCCCGGGCCTTCAGCCGAATCGTGGCAGGGCGGCGAGCACGCGCTGTCGGAGCAGCTCGTACTCTTCGCGGCACCGGCGAGGCGCATCGGGTGGCCGGTGTTGTACGCGGCCACCGACAACGACCTCGCCGGGTAGGAACTGCTCGGAGGTGAGGTCCACCTCGGTGCCGTCGGGCAGCCGATTCCAATAGTGGTGACAGACCTTGACCCCGTCGACGTGAACCTCGGCAAGAATCAGGTCGCCTCCGAGCAGGTCCTGCACGACCAGCGCCGTCGTCCCGCACTGGCCCCTTGCCGGGTTGTCAGGCCGCCACTCCGCACGGCTCTCCGTATCGCAGGTGTCAGGTCCCCAGGCGGCCCGCAGCAACGGTCGCAGAAGGTCGACGTTCAGCATCCTCGAAGTGTCGCAGCAGGGTACGACAGACCTGCGACGTGACCGATCGCCGATCGGGGCGCGGGCGACATGCGGTGGCGCGTCACTTGCCGACCCTGCATGATCATTACCCTGGTAGGGTTTCACATCCGGCTGCGCCCTGTACGAGATCAATCGGCGGCGTCCATGCATTGACCTGCCTTACCGACGAGGCGCCTCGCCCGCTCGTGCCGGCTCGAAACCAGGATCAGAAGATTTAGCGAGTCGCACTGGGAGGTGCTCACACGTGGTGGTTGCGTTTGTCGCGCTCGGCGTACTTGTGCTCGCCGTTGCCGGGTTCGCTCTGTGGTTCTTCAAGATTCGCGACCCGTTGAAGGGCGCGGACTTCTACAAGTTCCACACTGAGCAGAAGTGGCCGTGGGAGCTCACGCTGACGCCAGAGCAGGAGAAAGCGTTCATGGCCGGCCTTGAGGCGTTCGACGACAACGAGGGCGGTTGTTACCCGAGCCGCGAGGAGGGAATCCTGCGGGTCTACAGCCCGATGATGCTCATCTCGCTGTTCTCGATGACCGAGCAGTTCGCCGCGATGGGACCGGCCGCGATGCAGGACCCTGCCCGCGCCGTCCACGAACTGATCAACCGGGCCACTCAGTCCGAGGGTGATGGCGTCCTCTACTACAACGACGAGTGGATGGGCGAGGGCGTCGAAGAGCTCGACGGGATGGACAAGTACGCCTTCACCGACGCCGTGATGTCCGCGATGCACGCGCAAGGTGTCGACCACGAGTTCGCCGGAGGCTACGCCGACGAGGACAAGGGTTACGCCACGATGGGCGTGCTCGCCCAGGCACCCGAGCACGTCAGCCGGATGTACGACGACGCGCACGCGATCGCGGGTGACCCGGCGCCGCTCAACAACCGGCTGGACGTCATGAAGGAGGTCATGCGGCCGGAGGACCCCGACTACGTCGCGGCGTTCGAGCGGGCGGAAGCGGAGAAGAGCAAGTACGTCAACACGCTGATGTTCTGCTTCGAGCGCGTGGCCGACGAGTACCGCGAGGCCAGGCCGTACATGCAGGGGGCCGAGCCCAAGGACGTCCTGTCCGTGGTGATGGCGCGAATGCTCGACCAGGGCATGCGGGGCTGCACGTGGACCCGGCCGCCGTCACAGGACCAGCACAAGCTCGCGCTCGCACTTCTGGGCAACCGCGGCTGAGTCTCGCCTGTCCATGAGCAACCAAGGGCAAGGCGCGGTCACGGCCGTGCTGAGGGCGATGGCCGGTGACATCGCGGCCGGTGCGCCGCGTGGCTGGAAGCGCGCGGTGCTGCACGGCTATGCCACCGGGCAGGACAGTGCCGGACATCGTGGCTTCCTGTTCGAGCCTGCTGAACTCGATGAGTACGGCTCGAACGAGATCGACGTGTTCGGAGGCCTGCGGGAGCTGCACACGTTGCTGGGGGCCGGCGATCATCTCACGGTCGAGCTGGAGGTCGAGTCCCGCGGCCGCTTCCGGGCGGTCCTGAGCGAGCGACTCGACCGGTCGGAGTCGGAACGCCGGGGATTCCGGTATGTCCTGGATCCGGAGTCCACGCCGCCCGCCTCCGGCGAGCCGCATCCCGGCCCGGACGTGTCCGAGGCCGGCCACCCCGACCAGGCGGTCGCACTGCTCGGTTCGTTCATACGCCGGCTCGAGGAGGTGCTCGATGCCGGCTCGCCGATCGAGCTGCCGCCTCCCCTTCCTGAGTCTGATCGTCAGAAGCTGCTGGACGAGGCGGGCGTGGCGTTGCCGCGGGATCTCCGCGCGCTGTACGCGGCCGTCGACGGTGACGGCGGGCGTGGGCTGCTGCACGGCTACGGCTGGTTCGGGCTGGAGATGCTGGCGGAGCTCTGTGATCCCGCGCGACGCTGGTGGGTCACCCAGGGCTGGCGGCGCTACGTGCACCAGCCGTTCGTCAAGGAGTACGGGCCTGCGCTGCGGATCCGGCGAGTGGCCGACCACCCGGCGTGGATTCCGTTCGCCACCGACATGTTCGGCAACTACCTCGCCGTCGACATGGCACCTGGCCCGCGCGGCCGCCCCGGCCAGGTGATACTGATCGGGCGCTCCCACGGCGCGGGACCGGTCTATGTCGCCGACTCCGTGACCGCCTTGCTGCGCGAGCACGTGGAGGCGTTGGCGTCCGGCTCGTTCGAGCGTGATGGCGAAGGGCTGTGGATCAACGCGGGCGAGGTGGCGCAGTACGAACGCGACTACGACCACACCTGTACGCTCTCGGTGACCGGCATGGACGCGGCTCCGGTGCGCGGCATACGTCCGGAGATCCGCGAACTGACGGTCTCCAACGCCCCGTGGGTCGACTTCGGGCCGGTGCGTCGCGCGCCCGCGTTGTGGCGGGTCACGACGAAGAACTGCCCGGGCGCCGACCTCTCACCGCTGCTGGAAGCGCCGGTCGAGGTGCTCGACCTCGACCTGGTGGCGATCGACCTGGCGGGGCTGGAGGCTCATCCGACGCTGCGGAAGGTCGCGCTCCACACCGAGAAACCTGTCGATCTGCGGCCGTTGCTGTCGTGCAGACTGCTGTGGGCGCTCGACCTGACCGACGCTCCCGCGGCGGACCTCAGCGTCGTGCGCGAGTTGACAGCGCTGCGGCAGCTGAAGCTGCAACGCCCGCAGTGGGACTCGCTCCGGTCCGGCGGGGTGTTGCCGGCGTCGCTGGCGATCGCCGAGCTCGCGGAGGAACCACTTCGGGAACGCAAGCTGTTCTGGTCGTTCGACAACGCCTACAAGAGCCCGCGGCCGACGCTCGAGGACGCCATCGACTGGACTCGTCACCTGGCCGGCGACGCCGCGGACGTCCGTACGTTCAGGGGCAGGTTCCGCCCAAGGCCTGCCGGGCAATGATCTTCGTACGTGCCATCCTGGCAACCGCCCCGATCGGCTACTTTCTGGCCATGGACCAGAAGACATGGACGATCGACGATCACCTCGAAGGCAAGCCCGACACGTCGGTAGCGCTCTATCACGAATTCATCAGGCTGGTTGAGGCATGCGGACCCTTCACGTATGCGGTGTCCAAGGGCATGATCACCGTCAAAGGGACACGTCGGGGATTCGCCGGAGCGAAGCCGGTCGCGCGAGGGCTGCGAGGATACTTCGACATCCAGCGCACGATCAGCGACGACGCCCGCATCACCAGCGTGTCTCCGTACACGAAGCGGCTGTACGTTCATGCCTTCCGGATCTCTGATGTCGCCGAGCTTGACGAGCAATTCGCTGGCTGGCTCCGCGAGGCGTACGAAGTGGGTCAAGGCGGACACCTGAGGGCTTCGCGAGAAGGCCGGCCCCGACACGAGATGTGAAGTTCGGTGGTCCTCATGAGCCGGCCAGGGACAAGATCTCCGCACTCAACCGTTCGACCGGGACGGCGCACAGCGCACGGTGGCGAGGATGTCGCGGCAGTCGATCAGGCCCATGTGGCGGGAGTCCTGTGAGCGAGCGTTGTCCCCGGCCACCGCGACATACCCGGCCGGCACGTGCGACACGTCCGGCGGCGCCGGGACGAGCCAGTCCGGCAGCGGGTCGCCGGCGACCGCGGCGACCCGCTTGATCCGGTGCGGCGGCTGCTCGTCCGCCACCCGGAACACGATCACCTCGCCCCGCCGCGGGTCCCGGCGTATCCGCCGCGCGAGCAGGCGCTGGCCGTCCCACAAGGTGGGCGACATGCTGTTGCCCCGCACGACCACCCTGAACCACCCGATCACCGCACCCTCACATCCTGGTAGCCGCCGGCCTGGAGCCGGAACAGCCGGGCGTACTCGCCGCCCGCGTCCATCAGCTCGTCGTGACTGCCCTGCTCGGCGATCCGGCCGCCGACCAGCGTGACGATCAGTTCCGCGTCGCGCAGCACGGACATCCGATGGGAGATCAGCAGCCGGGTACGGCCCTCCGTGTGGCGGCGCAAAGTGCTGTGCACACGGTGCTCACCCTCGGCGTCCAGCCCTGAGGTCGGCTCGTCGAGGACGATCAACTCGGCGTCGGTGCGCATCAGGCAGCGGGCCAGGGCCACCCGCTGCCACTGCCCGCCGGAGAGCGTCACACCGGAACGCTCACCGTCGTCCGTGTGCGTCCTGGACAGTACGGTGTCATAGCCGTGGGGAAGCGCCGTCACCGTGTCGTCGGCACGAGCCGCCCGCGCGGCCGCGACGATCCGCGACCGGTCGTCGAGGTGCTGGAGCTGACCGATGCCGATGTTCTCGGCCGCGGTGAGGTCGTAGGTCATGAATTCCTGGAACACCACGCCGATCCGCTCGCGCAGCGCCGTGACGTCCAGCTCGCGGATGTCCACGCCGTCCCAGGTGATCGTGCCGCGCTGCGGGTCGTAGAACCGGCACAGGAGTTTCACCAGCGTGCTCTTGCCCGCGCCGTTGACACCGACGAGTCCCACGGCGGCGCCGGCGGGGATGGTCAGGTTCACCCCGCGCAGCACCCACGGGCCGTCCTCGCCGTACCGGAACCAGACGTCGCGCAACTCGATGGTCGCCGACGGAGGCGGCGTACCCGTGCCGGCCGGCAGGTCGTCGCCGGTGCCGACCACGTCGAGATAGTGGCCGAACAGCCGCGCCGCGCGGGCGGTCTCGCCGAGCTGGAGCACCACGGTGGACAGCCCGGTCTGTACGCCGGCCACCGCACCGAGGAAGAGCACCAGGTTGCCGACGGACGAGCTGCCGGTGGCGACGTTCGTGGCGACCACGACCGTGCCCGCCCCGGTCACGGCGGCGCCGAGCAGCGCGAGGCCGCTCTGCATCAGTGAGCCTCGGCGTGACACGGACAGCCGTGCGCGCGACACCGCCGTCAGCGACTCGATCATCCTGGTGTGAAGGAGCGTGCCGAGGCCGAAGAGCCGGATCTCCTTCGCGGCACGTACATCGGTGAGCAGGGCACGGTAGAACAGGCGGCGCCGGTCGGTGGACACCCACGCCTCCTCCGCCGCCACCTCGCGTCGCGCGGTCGCCAGCCTGGCGAGCACGGCGACCAGCACCGACGCGAGCAGCAGCAGGGCCATCGGTGGCCACACCACCAGCAGCGCGCCCGCGAAGCTGGCGAGCAACACCACTGAGCGGACCAGCTCCTGCGCGAACTGCGAGACCGTGGTGGGCGCCTCCTGCGCCGCCTGCTCGGCGAGCCGCAGCCGGTCGTGGAACGCGGGATCCTCGATGTGCCGCAGTCCCGGCAGGGCGGCGACCCGCTGGAACAGCCGGCTCTCCACCGTCACAGTGACCCAGTGCTGGACCACTTCGCCGACGTAGCCGGTCAGATAGAGCAGTGCGATGGCCAGCCCGCCGACGATCGCCGAAGCGATGGCGAGGAACACCACCCGGCCCGTGTCCGCCGCGCCCGAGGTGAGCTCGTTGACCAGCAGCATCGTCAGCCACGCCCCGCTCGCGGGCGCGGCGCCCGCGAGCACGGTGAGTGCCAGGGTGGTCGTGGCAGCCGCGGGCGCTGACCGGAACGGCAGCGCGAGCGCCGACATGCCGGCGCGAAAGGCCGAACGGGTCATGTCACCTTCACCGGAGCGCTGACGGCGTCCGTGAAGTCGCTGAGCCGGGTACCGGACGCGGTCACCACACCGCTGTGCGTGTGCAGCAGGGTCGGGAACGCGACGACCTCGAACGCGGTCAGCACGGGGTCGTCAACGCCGATGACCGCGACTCTGCCGAGGGTGCCGAGCTTGGCGGTCAGCCGCGCGGTGGCGTCGGGAGCGTCCGGGTCATCGTGCATGAAGGACACGAAGCGGGCCGTCGGAGGAGAGGCGGCGAGCGCGTCGGACAGCATGCGGCACGGTCCGCAGCCGACCTGGAAGAACCCGACGTGAACCGGGCCGTCGAGGTCCGCCTCCGTGATCGCGGCGCCGTCGGTGTCGATGACCGAGAACGGGCGGACGACCGTGCCGGGCTTCGGCAGATGCGGGTTGTGGGCGGGGGCGCCGCCGTGCTGCGGCAGCTGCCGGATCCTGGTGACCAGCGCGAAGGTGAACAGCAGATGTATCGCGACCACGACGGCGAGCAGGACGACGGCGGTGGTGAGCAGAATCAACGGGTCCTCCTGGCGGGAACAAGGAGGAACGCGACGTCCTCCCAGCGGGTCGTGAGCAGCCCGAGAAACGCTCCGGCGACCAGGGCGATCAGCATGACGGGTGCGGACGTGGGCAGGTCACCGGCGATGGCACCGGCGACGGCGACGGCGACCAGCAGGCCGTTGCGGACAAGGTGCTGCGGGCCGAGCAGGCCGCCGCCCGCGCCGAAGCACTGGCACCGTACGGACTGCCGGGCGAGGATCGCACGGCCGATGCCGGCACAGAACGCGATGAGAAGCACGGTCACGAGGGCGTAGCCGACGAGCCGCGTACCGGGGACGGTGAGCAGTATCACGGCGGCGGCCTCTCCCGCGACGACCGCGACGGCGGCCGGACCGGCGGGCAGCCACCGTGGCCCGATCGCCGCGACCGAGTCGCGGAACTCGGCGAACTCCTGCCGGGCACGCAACTTACCCACGACCGCTGCGAAGAAGACGACGGCGAGCAGCGCACGAGCGAACAAGTCGAGCACGGCGGCCTCCGGGGTGGTGACAGAGGTTGGCGGGGCGCCGGAAGTGGCGTCCCGCCAGCCTCTTTGGTCAGTTCAGACTATTTGCAGCCGGACGCCTTGGAGGTGCAGCTGCCGTAGCAGTTGTACTTGTAGCCCTTCTTGCAGCACTCGGGCGGCACACAAGCACCCGCCTCAACCTTCGGGAGCACCATCCCGACCAGACGCTCACCGGCTTGCTGCACGAGTCGCTTCATTCCAGCTCCTTCGCATTAGAAGAACTGCGGACGCCGACCAGAAGATACGAAATTCCGGCACCACGGTAACGACACTTATCGCATCGTCCACTTGGGCCCGAACGCCGCACTATTGCGTCTCCTGGCGGCACGACAAAGGTGCCTTGTTTACGAACAAGAGTCAAGAGGCCCAAGTCATGACATCAGCTGCTGCTCACGAACGTGCAGATCACGGGTTCAGCCGCCGCGGCGAGGCCGTTTCAGAGATATCGCCGCGCATCGTGTGACCGAAGATATGGCGACTATATGGATGCGTCTGATACCATAACCTTCGGTCGGGAGTGGTCGTACCGGCGTATGTGCAAGACGTGAATGCATTCGGTTGATCGGCGTGTGGAGCGTTCCGTCGCAGAGTGCGAGACTTCGTGCTGGTTTTTTTGTACGGCCATTATGGATGTGGCGAAAAAGAGACGGCACCGGAGCGTTCAGCGCCTCCATGCCGCGGACCTTGCGCCCCCGGGGGAACTGCTGATGCTCGCTGGCGAGCAGCCGGCCGTCCACAGGCACCTGCGGGCCGGGGCAGGAGTAACACAGGGGTGGACCGGCTGACGCCACGCCCCCGGACGACGCCGAAGACGGCAACTGAGGAACGGGCGCGGTCTCGGTCAGTCGCAGCCGCAGCTGCAGCCGTCGCAGCAGCAGCCGCCGTCACCGTCCCCGCCCGAGCAGCAGGAACAGCAGGAACAGCAGTCGCCGCAGTTGCCGCAGCATTCGTAGCCGGAGCAGTCGAAGCGCTCACTGCAGGAGCTTTCGCGGTCCTCGTCCCACGCTGGCCGGTACAGGCCACACGTGCAGCAGCTCAGCGCGGCGCACGCCAGCGACAGCAGCCCGCCGGGATCCCGCTTCGGCGGCCGTTGCCCAGGCGGCGCGCCGGGATCGCCGGGCGAGTGGCCGGGATCGGGCGTTCCGGCGGTGCTGAAGGCCCGGGAGATGGCGTTGCCGGTCTCCCGTACCAGCAGGGCACGCGTCAGGGCGGGGCGGGGGAGGTCCAGCTCGTCCACGGCGGCGCGCAGCCCGGCGTGCGCGGCGTCGCAGTGGTGGCGCGCCTGTTCCAGGCTGGTGCCGGTGGCGGCCAGCGGGTTGTAGGCGCCGCGGGCCCGGTCGTCGGCCAGGTCCTCCACCGCGTCGATCACATGGGCCAGCCTCCCGAACCCGCGGCCGGCCGCCTCCAGGGCCTCCTGGTTGTGCGGCTTGCCCGCGAGCACCGCCGTGTGCGCGAACGCGGCGGCGACGGCGTCCTCGGTGGGCCCGGTCAACTGTGCCAACCCGGGTGCCGCGCCGCTCCGGGCGGGGGCGCGTTCCAGGAGGGCCTGACGGCCGGCCGCCGTCGTCAGCGGGGCGGGATCCAAGCCCAGCGTGCCGGCCATGGCCGTGCCGGCCGAGGACCAGCGGCCCGCCAGGCGGGTGGCGCCGGCGGCCACCAGGCGGCGGGCGTACAGGCCGTCCCCGTCGGCCACGTGATCGTTCACCTTGCCTGCCGCCAGGAGCAGCGACACGGAGGCCGCCAGCCGTACTCCCGCGGACTCCACCACGGCGGCGCCCTTGAAGCCGCGGAGCGCGCACGGGCCCGCCTTGCGGCGTGAAGCGGGCGCGGTCGACTGGGCCTCGGTGAGTACGGACACGAGCAGGCCGTCGTAGTTGGTCACCAGCCGGGACAGATGGCCGTGCTCGTCACGCAGAGCCAGGCAGAGCCCACACAGATGACCCATCCAGTCCGCGTAGAGCCCTTTGCACAGGACGTGCCGACACGGGCGGACAATTCCGAACACGCGTCCCCTTATGCGTAAAGTTCCGCCAACCGTAGCACCAAGCGACCGCCAGACACCGCCGCAACGAGGCGTTACACCTTCGGCATGAGGCCCGGCGGAGGCCGAGATCGGCGGAACGACCCCGCATCGGTGGATCACCTGGCTGGTCGGCCGTCCGACGCCACGGAACCCGTCTTCTACGGGGTGCTCGGGCGCGCGGCCTGTCGGACGGCGAGCTCATCCGGGCCGCGAAGGCACTCGCTGAGAACGGTCCGCGGCCGACGATCGGTGCCGAAGAAGTGCCGCGCGACCTGCGCCCGCTCGCGTCCAGGGATGATACTGGGCCTGTACTGGCAGATGTCCCCGACAGCCGGAACGACGCTCACGTGGAGCGACCGCCGGTCAGGCGCCCGGCTGGAGCTCACCCTGGTCCGCCACCCCGCGGACGCAGCCGCTGATGAGCGCACTCTCCCCCGGAACGCCACGGATGATACGGGGCGTGAGGGGCGCAGCCGGGCCGCCGCCATTCGCCGCGTCGTGGGACCGGACTCCCACGGCCGTGTCTGGCGCGAGAAGGACACGCCGGCTGTCCTGCACGCCGAGGGCGTTTCCGAGGATGACGTCGACGCCCTGGTGAAGGAGCTGCGGGTAGTGGACGCGCGCGACCGCGACCGGATCCGCGCCACTGTGATCGAGTACCCAGCGCGGAAGCTGCTCGACCCGGGGCTCCGTATGGCCCCCTCCGGTCGTACGGCGACGGACGTCTGGGCGGTGGGCGTCAAGGAGCTCGATGACGGTGTGCAGGTGAGCGTGCGTTCGGTGAGCGGAGCTCTCCCTTTCTACGACGACCATGAGATCGAGCTCGACGATGCGGGATGCTCCGGCGGCGGGTCGTATGCACTGGCGAACCGCCGGGTCGGGCAGCGGGCCGCTCGCTGCCGCGGTCGGGCTCACCCGTGCCGAGCGGCTTGGCGCCGACGCTAGAAGCTCCAGACGGACCACGGGAACACGATGAGGGCCGCATGTGATCACGTTGTGTTGCTGCCAGGGACCGCGACCGGCGCATTCCAGTGCATTTGACACCATGTCTTGTTCAAGGGTGCTCATCCCCACCCGGACCCCGTTCACCTCATAGTTGGTGAAGTACTGCGAGGCTTCGGTGAGCCACGATGGAGCGTGAAGGCAGGGAAACGACGAGAGGGCGGCTGCGAACGTGTCCACATCTCTCGTCGGGCAGCCAAGATGTCGATGTCCCCGACGGATAGATGGACACCTTGCAGGAGAGCGGCGCTTGTGCCGACCACGCGATATTCAGGGGCGGCGTGCACGGCTTCCAGGGCGGTAAGAGCCGTGCCCAATGCGGTCGTTACATCCAGCAGTTGCAGAGATGCGTCGCCGTCGCCCATGAATTCCAGGGTATCGATCATGGACCATGCACGCGTGCCCCTTGCGGGCTGGATCGGATAGCGAACGTCCACGGGGTACGGACCTACGGCGGTGCCTCGCGGGAGCGGCCGATGCGCGGCAGGGTCGGGATCAGGTCGGCTTGGTGATGGCGGTCGTCAGGTGGGTCAGGCCGTACTCGTAGGCGCGGTCCACGTCGCCGCCGAGATTGAAGGCGTCGGCCAGTTCCATGCTGATGAAGCCGTGCGCCCAGGCGGTGATCGTGCGGGCCGCCTCCAAGGTCTGGCCGGGGCCGGTCAGGTCGGCGGCGATCCGCAAGAGGGGGGTCGCCGCGCGGGTCAGGAGGTCGAGGTCGGGTTTGGCCGGGGCCGGGACATTCGTGAAGATCAGGTGGTAGGCGGCCGGGCGGGCGTGGGCGAACGCGCGGAGGGCGCGGAGCAGGGCGGCCAGGTTCTCTTGGGGCTCGCGGGTCGCCGGGACGGCGTTGAGGTGCTTCTCCAGGTCGAGGAGGGTGGCCTCGCTGACGAGACGGACGAGGGCGTCGCGGTTGCGGACCCGCTTGTAGAGCGAGGGGGCGCGCACGCCGACCCGGCCGGCGACCGCCTGCATGGTCAGTTGCGCGAGCCCCTGGGATTCGAGGATGTCACGGGCTGCTTGGACGATGGCGTCGAGGGAGGTGCGGTCGGGCGTCGGCATGCGTTCTCCTCGGGCCGGTACGTGGGCGGTTCCAGTATAGCTATGGACATTAGCCATGATGGCTATGTATCTTAGCCATCATGGCGGATCCAGGAGGAGACGGATCATGAGACTTGATCGGCACCTGCATCGCATCGGGAACGACCTCGTGGCGGTCTATCTGGTCGTCACCGACGATGGCGTGACGGTCGTGGACGCCGGTCTGGCCGGGCACTGGCGGGAGCTGACCGCCGAGCTCGCCGCCCTGGGCCGGACCCCGGCCGACATCCGCGGCGTCGTGCTCACCCATGGCGACACCGATCACCTCGGCTTCGCCGAACGGCTCCGCCGCGAGCGCGGCGTCCCGGCCTTCGTCCACAGCGCCGACGCCGCGCGCGCCCGGGGCGAGGTCAAGGTCAAGAACAGCTGGGGTCGTGCCAGGCTCGGCGCCACGGCCCGCTTTCTCTGGTACGCCGCCGGCAAGGGCGGCCTGCGCACGACGTACCTGACCCAGGTGTCGGAGGTGGCCGACGGCGACGTCCTCGACCTGCCGGGCGCGCCCCGCATCCTGCAGTTGCCCGGGCACTCGCCGGGCAGCATCGCCGTTCATGTGCCCGAGGCCGACGCGGTGTTCGTCGGCGACGGGCTCACCACCCGGCACGTGCTGACCGGTCAGCGCGGGCCGCAGCCGGCGCCGTTCACCGACGATCGTGAGCAGGCGCTGGCGTCACTCGACCGGCTGGGGGAGATCAGGGCGAAGTGGGTGCTGCCGGGGCACGGCGCACCCTGGGACGGGGGCGTGCAGGAGGCGGTCCGCCGGGTTCGCGCCGCGGCGCACCCGGAGTAAGGGGCCGCCATCCACAGACCCGTTCTGGACGCCATCGCCCTGGACGCCATCGCCGGCATGCGACGCAGAGCGGGCCGGTCGCAACCCGGTGACGGCCGCCGACCCCACGGCATGCGGCTGAGCCGAACCGATGACCGGAAGCGCCTTACTGCCGGACGCCCAGCTCCCTGTCCCGTCCCCCGGCGCCTCTTCCTCCCAGGTCGAACGTCTGCAGGGTCCTGCCCTCGGCGTCGAGCCGCCAGAAGCGGGCGAAGTTCAGGCCGCCGCGCCAGACGCGGAGCAACTCGTCCGTGCCGTCGCCGTCGAAGTCGGCGACGGCCCAGGTCTTCACGGTGCCGCGCTGCCACTCCTTGAGGCGCTTGCCTGCCGGGGTGCGGTCGGGGCCGCTGTGGGTGGTCACCAGGCCGGGGCGGCGCAGTCCTTGCGGGGAGCCGGTGAGGATCTCGGCCTTGCCGGTGACGATGGCGCTCCTGCCGGTGACCTCACCGGAGATGAGGTCGTCCCGGCCGTCGCCGTTCAGGTCACCGGAGGCCAGGCTGCCCCGCAGGCCGGTGAGCAGCTGTGGTTCGCGGTCGCGGCCGTGGAGGACGCGGATGACGCCCTCGACGGACGGGGCCTCCGTCTCGTAGCCGGGCTCGTTGTTGCGCGCCCCGCTGTCGCCGATGGCCACGTCGCGGTGTCCGTCACCGTCGAAGTCGCCGAACACGGCCGAGCTGCCGGTGGCCACCTCGCGGAAGTCGTCGCCGGTCAGGAGCCAGGCGTCGGCCTGCTCACCGTCGTCGGGCCCGTACAGGACGGCGCCGGATCCGTGCGGATCGGTGACCAGCCTGCCGGGCCATTCGCCTTCGGGGAGCGGGCGGCTCACCTCGCGGGCCGGTGCGCCGGACCTGGTGAACGGGCCGTGGAGGAAGACGAACCGGGCGCCGTCCGGGTCGCCTTCGCGCGACGTGGCGGCCAGGATGTCGATCGCGTCGTCCCCGCCGAGGTCGGCCACGCCGGAGTGGCCGCCGTACGGCAGAACGGTGGCCGGGCCCCGGCCGCTCCAGAAGATCGACAGTGAACGGTCAGGGATGACGACGTCGGCGCAACCGTCGCCGTCGAGATCCGCGAGCTGCGGAACCACCTCGCCGGTCATGCTCCCTTCGCCGGCGACGTACGCCGTGGACGGGTCGAGCCCGCGCGCCGATCCGTGCACCACCACGAGCTGACCCCGCTCCAGTGGTTCGCCCGTCGCGCCCGTCCAGACGAAGGCGAGGTCGGCGTACCCGTCGCCGTTCACATCGCCGGGCCCCGCATCCCCGGCGCACCGCGGTGGCGCGGGCGGCGAAGCGGCCGGGGTGATCGCGACCGGTGAGGACGCGCCGGGGGGCGGCGCGGACCGCGACGTGGCGGGGCCGGAAGA
>NZ_SMLD01000065.1:0-45494 GCF_004352805.1 Nonomuraea mesophila | reverse complement strand
CCACCACACACGGAACCCCCGAAACCACACCACGAACCGGCACCGCAAAAACCACCCACCCACCACACACGGAACCCCCGAAACCACACCACGAACCGGCACCGCAAAACCACCCACCCACCACACACGGAAACCGCGAAAGCACTCCGTTCACCCGCCACACAGGGAACCGGAGACCACCAGGCCACCCATCACGGACCGAAAGACAACCATCCACCGCACTCGCCACGCGGAGGAGCCTCCGAAACGACCACCCCACCCACCACGTGAGGCCGCCGCCGAGCTGACCGTGGAGCCGGACGCCCAGGAGCCACCACCCAGCCGACCACGGCCGGGCACCCTGGAGAGCCACCCGGCTCGCCTCAGCCTCACTTCTGAACCACGCGCCGAGTGGACGGTCTGACAAACCCAGGTCCGACACCCCCGCCGCGAAGATCAAACCCTGGTCCGACGCGATCCCGCCACCCTCTGCGGGATCGTGAACGCCATGCTGAAACCCCTCGCCCTCACCCTGGCGCTCCTGGGCGCAGGCCTGACCGCCCCGGCCGCGGCGGCGACCACCACCGCCCAGGAGTGGCGCCCCTGCCCCGGAGACAAGATCGGGATGGTCTGCACCGACCTCAAGGTCCCGGTCGACTGGAGCAAACCCGGTGGCCGCACGATCACCCTGAAACTGGGGCGGCTCAAGGCCACCGGCGCCTCGAAGGGGTCGGTGCTGGTGGCCTACGGCGGTCCCGGAGGTCCCGGCATCGCCCTGACCCAGGCCAACCCCGGCTGGTGGGCCGCACTCCGCGAGCGGATGGACATCGTCACGTGGGACACCCGCGGCTACGGCGAGCAGTTCCAGGGCCTCAGCACGGGCCTGCAGTGCTCGTGGACCCGCGTCCCCATCCCCGACGCCCCGGAGGACGACGCCGCCCTCGGCCGGCTGTCCGACACCAACCGCGGCTACGCCGAGGCCTGCCGCCTGAAAGACCCCGAGTTGTTCGCCCACATGAGCTCGGCCGACCACGCCAGAGACATGGAGGCCATCAGGAAGTTCCTGGGCGACGGCGAGCTCAACTTCTACGGCGCCTCCTACGCGGGCATCTTCGGCCAGGCATATGCCCGGCTCTTCCCCGGCCGCATCCGCACGATGGTCCTCGACGGCACGATCAACCACAGCGCCGCGAGCTGGAAACGTGAGCTGGAGGAGTCGGCCAAGACCAACGAGAGCTTCCTGCGGCGCTTCTTCACCTGGTGCAGGAGCAACGACTGCTCCGACGTGCCCGGCCGCTGGCGGGCACTGATCGCCAAGGCAGAGCGCACCCCCGTCCCCACGACGACCGCCAACGTCGCCTACAACGGCCGCGACCTGCAGTCCTTCGCCATCAGCCGGGCCCGGCAGGGCAAGCCGGCCTGGCCCGCCCTGGCGCAGGCGATCCGCAAGGCGGCCAAGGGTGACGCGTCCGATTTCGTGCCCGAGCGCGGTGCCCGCTACCCCGACCAGGCCACGGGCGTCACGGAATGCACCGACTGGCCCCGCTTCGCCGACCTCAAGGAGCTGGCCGCCACCAACACCCGCCTACGCAAGATCGCCCCCAACGCGGGCACCGCCAACACCCTCGCCACGGCGATGCTGGGCTGCATCGGATGGCCGGTGACCGTGACCAACAAGCCCGCTCCCCTCCCCAAGGGGCTGCCTCCCCTGCTCGGAGCGGGAGCGTGGGGCGAGTCCGACTCGGTGGCCCGAGCGCTGTCGTCGGTCCCGGGCAGCGCCGTCGTCCACCACGACGGGCCCGGCCACACGCTCTACGGCTTCAACGAGTGCGCACGCGACCACATCAACCGCTACTTCACCGACCGCACCGTCCCCGCCAAGCCCACACCATGCTGACGAAGCCCCGTCTCCGGATGCCCGCTTCGTACGGGCATCCGTGCACGCGGCAGAGCTTTCCAGTGAACGTAAATACCGCAAACCACCCGGGAATGTCCCGCGTCAAGCAGGTGACGGGTCACCCTCACCGGCAAACGGTCAGTGCCTGCGCCTCACAGCCGATCTTGCTCTGGACGCTCGGAAGGAAAGAAGGCGCCGCAGCATCGCTGCGTACTCCGCTACTCCCGGCGTCTTCGTCCGCGGCGGGGCTACTTCGCCGGTCGTACGCCCAAGTCCCTCCTCCCGCACGACGGCCCGGGCAGGCCTGCCGTGTGAGGCTGTCCGCTATGAACGTGGAGACAGGCCGTCAGACGAGTTTCGACAGCTGGGTCGCTGCTCACGCCTCGACCATGGAAACCCTGGACTTCCAGGCGCCCGTGGACGACCTCGAACCGCTGCGCGACATCATCGGATGTGCGCAGGTCGTGGCTCTGGGCGAGAGCACCCACCACATCCGGGAGTTCTACCAGGTACGCCATCGCCTTCTGCGCTTCCTGGTCGAGCGGTGCGGCTTCGAGGTGTACGCCCTCGAGGCGCCGTTCACCCAGGGCCAGGTCTTGGACGCGTGGGTCCAAGGCGGCCCCGGCACCGTCGAACAGGTCGCGGCGGACGGCATTGCCCTGTCCCTGGGACAGTGCCGGGAGCTGCACGAGGCACTGGCGTGGATGCGGGGCCGCAACCACACCACCGCCACGCCGGTTCGGTGTGTGGGCACCGACCTGCCCGGGGCCGCGGCCTCGCCTCTGCCCGCGCTGGAAGAGCTCGCCGGCTACCTACGCTGGGCCGCGCCGGAGGCGCTCCCGGTGCTGGAGGAGGCGGCCGGCGTCGTGCGCCGGTTCGACGATCCGGTCGTCTTCGTGGCTCTCGACCGCTATGCCGACCTTCCACCGGAACAGCGGGACGTACTCACGGGCGCGCTGAGTCAGCTGATGGCTCGCCTGCAGCGTCTGACCCTCGTCCAGCACGCCCGAGGCCACGGAGCCGAGCACGACACGGCGATGTGGCATTTGCGCGGCGCCTGGTATCTCGACCACCTCCACCGCGCCAACTCCACCGAGGGCTTCGAGTCTGCCTCCACCTTCCGCGACCTCTACATGGCGGAGTCCGTGCTGCGCCTTGTGGAGGGCGGCGCGCGCGTGGTGCTTGCGGCGCACAACTGGCACATCCAGCGCACGCCCGCACTGGACAGCCAGAGGCACCCGCTCCTGCCGGCCGGCGCGCACCTCGCAGCGGCCCTGGGGGACGCCTATCGGGCCATCGGCGTGACCTCGAGTGTCGGCCAGACCACCACGCTGGGCGCGCCGACTCCGGAGCGGCCGCATGGCGCCTGGTATGCCGCCCCGCTCCCGCCGCCGGTCGACGGAAGCATCGAGGCGGCCTTCCCCACCGACCGGCTCTGGGCGCTCGCCGATCTGCGCGCCGCACGCCCGCATGTCCACGACGCGGCGTCCTTCCGGCACTCCCGCATGGCCGACTATTTTCTGGACCTGCCGGTGTTCGAGGCGTTCGACGCCGTCGCGCACGTGTCGCGGACGACCGGCACCGATCACGTGCTGGAACACGGCACCGGTTGAGTCGCGGGCAGCTCCTGTATGCCGGGCCGAGCGCCTGTTCCGAACGGTGATCCTCCATCGGAGCTCGTGTTCGCGGCACGGAACGACCCTCCGCGCCAGAAAGGCTGACTCGCGACCTGGACCAACCCTCCACGTCAGAAGGGTTGCGATTTCGCTGCCGGCTCAGTGCTGACGCAGCCCCCTCCGGGAAGGTGCCGCGCACAGCGGGCGGGCGGCGTCACTGGTTGGTGGTGGAGGGGGTGCCGTGCCAGCTGGTCCACAGGGCTGCGTAGGAGCCGCCCTCCGCCACCAGTTCGTCGTGGGAGCCCAGTTCGCTGATGCGTCCGTCCTCCACGACGGCCACCCGGTCGGCGTCGTGGGCCGTGTAGAGGCGGTGGGCGATCGCGATGACCGTCCGTCCGTCGAGTACGGCGGCCAGCGAGCGTTCCAGGTGCCTGGCGGCCCGCGGGTCGATGAGGGAGGTGGCCTCGTCCAGCACGAGGGTGTGCGGGTCGGCGAGGACGAGGCGGGCCAGGGCGAGTTGCTGGGCCTGCGCGGGCGAGACGGCGAGCCCGCCCGAGCCCACCTGGGTCTCCAGTCCGTCGGGCAGTTCCAGCACCCAGTCGAGCGCGTCCACCGCTTCGAGCGCCTTGCGCACGGCCTGATCGCCGGCGTCGGAGCGGGCGATCACGAGGTTGTCGCGCACCGTGCCCTTGAACACGTGGTGTTCCTGGGTGACGAGTGCGACGTGGCCGCGCAGGTCGTCGAGGGGCATTTCGACGAGCGGCACCCCGCCCACGGCGACGGAGCCGGCGCGCGGCCCGTGGATGCCGGCCAGCAGCCGCCCCAGCGTCGACTTGCCGGCGCCCGACGGACCGACCATGGCCAGCCGCTCCCCCGGCTGCACGGTCAGCGACACGCCGTGCAGCACGTCGCGGCCCTCACGGTAGGCGTAGCGCACGTCCGACGCCTCCAGGAGTTCGCCGGAGGGCGACGACGAGGCGGAGGTCACCCGGTCGTCGGGCACGTTGGCCACGCCGAGCAGCCGGGCCATGGACGCCCCGCCCACCTGCAGCTCGTCAATCCACATGAGGAACCTGTCGAGCGGGTCGATGAGCTGCTGGGCATAGAGCGTGGCGGTGGTCACCTGGGCGAGCGCGACCCAGCCGTTGGTGTAGAAGAGGCCGCCGACCAGCAGCGTGGCCACGACGGGCAGCACATAGCCCAGCTCGACGGCGGGGAACCACACGGTGCGCAGGTGCAGCGTGTAGCGTTCGGCGGCGTACGAGCGGGCGATGTCGTCGTCGGTGCGGGCCCTGCGCCGCTCCTGCAGCCCGAGCGCCTCCACCGCCCTGGCGCCCTCGACGGTCTCGGCCAGTCCTTCGGTGAGATCGGCGTAGGCGGCGTTCTCGCGGAGATAGCCGTCGCGCGCCCGCTTCAGATACCAGCGCGTGGAGATCCACAACACCGGGCCGGCGATCAGCATGGGCAGCATGAGCAAGGGGCTGACCAGGATCAGGGCGCCCACGGTGATCACGAAGGTGACGGACGCGATGAGCGTCTCGGGGACGGCGTGCCGCACGGTGCGCGACAGGGCGTCGACGTCGCGGGAGGTCCTGGTGATCAGGTCGCCGGCGCCGGCCCGTTCGACGGTGGACAAGGGCAGCCCGAGCACCCGGTCGACGAACTCCTCGCGCAGCTCGGCCAGCACCTTCTCGCCGAGCCTGGCGGAGGCCAGTACGGCATGGCGGACGAGCACGCCCTGCAGCAGCAGGAACGCCCCGATGGCGGCGGCCACGACGACGACGTTGACCTCGGCGCCGTACTGCACGTCCTGCACCAGCTCGCCGAGCTGCCACGGCACGGCCAGCCCGGCCACGGCGGCCAGCCCGTGCAGGGTGAGAGCGAGGGTGAGCTCGCGCGGATAGCGCAGGGTCAGCCGCCTGGCATAGGCGCGCACCTGTTTGCGGTCGGCGACCGGAAGGATCTCGCGGGCCATGTGTCAGTCCTCCCCGCGGGTCACGGTCGCGGCATAGGCGGGCGTGCTGGTGAGCAGCTGCCGGTGTGTGCCCTCGGCCAGCACCCTGCCGTCCTCGACGTAGATGACGTGGTCGGTGCGGTCGAGCACCAGAGGGCTGGTCGTGCAGATCAGCGTGGTGCGGCCGGCGCGGGCCTTGGCCAGCCGCCCGGCGATGCGGGCCTCGCTGTGGGCGTCGACGGCGCTGGTGGGCTCGACCAGGATGAGCACCTCGGGGTCGGCCAGCAGCGCTCTGACCAGGCGCAGCCGCTGCTGTTGCCCGCCGGAGAACTCACGACCGGCCTCGGCCACGACCGTGTCGAGCCCGTCGGGCAGGGCCTCGACGATGTCGTCGGCGCAGGCCGCGTGCAGCGCCTCGCGCAGCTGGGCGTCGGTGGCGCCGCCGCGCACGTCGAGCTCGTCGCGCAGGCGGCCGGTGAACAGGCGGGCGCTGTTGTCGGCGACGAGGATGCGGGCGCGGATCTCGGCGAGAGGCAGGTCGGCCAGGTTGGCCGAGCCGAAGGTGACGTCACCGTCGGCGTAGTGGCCGAGCCGGTCGGCGATGGCGGCGGCGTCGTCGGGCGAGTCGGCGGCGACGGCGGTCAGCGAGCACGGCTGGAGGGTGACGCCGCTGTAGGAGTCGCGCAGCACGCCGCCGGGGCTGCTGGCCGTGCCGCCGGTGACCTCGGGCTCGATCGACAGGATGCGGATCACGCGGCCGGCGGCGACGTGGCCTTTGGTGAGCTTGTCG
Organism: Nonomuraea mesophila; assembly: GCF_004352805.1. NCBI lineage: Bacteria > Bacillati > Actinomycetota > Actinomycetes > Streptosporangiales > Streptosporangiaceae > Nonomuraea > Nonomuraea mesophila. The sequence goes on along the minus strand of NZ_SMLD01000065.1, from coordinate 39,258 downwards.
GCGGCCTCGGTGAGGGTGCGCAGCGGGCCGATGAGGAAGACGGCGTAGAGGTAGAACGAGACGAGCTGGCCGGTGGGGATCTCACCCGCGACGGCGAAGGAGGCGCCGACGCCGGTGACGACGGCGATGAGCAGGCCCGGCAGCACGATCTGGGCGCCTTCGAGCGCCGACTCGACTCTGGCCACGCCGACGCCGGCCTGGCGGACGAGCTGCGACTCCTCGCGATAACGGCCGGCGAAGACCTGCTCGCCGCCGATGCCGCGCAGCACCCGCAGACCCGCCACGATGTCGCTCGCCCTGGTGGAAAGATCGCCGACCAGCTCGCGGTGCCTGCGCTGCCGCCGGTGCAGTGGGCGCAGCAGCGGCGAGACGGCGAGAGCCATGATCGGCACGCCGAACAACACGAGCAGGCCGAGCGGCAGCGAGGTCGAGATCAGGATCACGGTGACGGTGACGATCGCCACGATGGAGCCGGTGCCGCGCAGCAGGATGTCCATGGAGCTGCCGATGTGGGCGATGTCGGAGTTGCCGACGCTGACCACCTCGCCGGTGGACAGCCGCTTGGGCAGCGTGGCGCCGAGCCTGGCGGCCTGCCTGGCGGTCACCTGCACGGTGCGGTAGGCGGCCGACAACCAGGTTTGCACGGCCATCCGGTGCCGCATCAGCCCGGTGTAGGCCTGCAGCAGGCCGAGCGCCAGCAGGACGCCCGCCCAGAACAGCAGGGCCTGGGAGTCCTTGGCCGTGACGGCGTCGATGCCCCTGCCGAGCACGGCCGGCATCAGGGCCTGCACCAGCCACCACAGGGTGGCGAAGCCGATGCCCGTGAGCAGAGTCGGCCACTGCCTGCGCGCGGTCCACCACAAATAGCGCAGCGGGCTGCGGATGTCGGGCACGCCGGGATCGGCCTCAGGAAGGGAGCGCATAGCCTGACAACCTTGACAAGGCGCGGGGCGGCCCGGCAAACGGTTTTCGACCTGCTGGAACGTTCCCTTAGTGCTGCTCGATGCCGCGGAAGGCCCGCATCGTGTACGTCAGCGTCACCAGCGCGGTGACCGCGAGGAGGGCGTAGCCGATCGTGTACGCCCCGGTGGCGGCATAGACGGCCCCCATGACGAGGGGCGGGAAATAGCCACCGAGCCCTCCCGCGGCGCCGACGAGCCCGGTCACCGTACCGACTCTGGAGGCTTCGACGAGCCGGGCGACGAGCGCGAACACGCCGCCCGTCCCGAGCCCGAGGAAGAGCGCCATGAGGACGAAACTCGCCCCCGCGGGCACCTCGGCCGGGGGTTGCAGCGCCAGCACGAGCGCCATGACCGTGGTGCCGCCGAACGCGATGAGCAGCACCTTGACCGGTCCGATCCGGTCGGAAAGCGCGCCTCCCAGCGGCCTGGCCAGCACCGCCGCGATCGAGAACCCGGCCGTACGCAGCCCCGCGCCGGTCTGGGCGTAGCGGTAGACGTTCTGCAGCAGGGTCGGCAGGTACGTCGAGAACGCCACGAACCCGCCGAAGGCCACCGCGTACAGGAAGGCCGACTGCCAGGTGGCCTTGAGCGTCATGGCCTCCCGGATCCTGGGCCAGGCGGGTGCGGTCGCGGGCGTCCAGCGCGGCGAGTCACGGCCGATGCCCAGCATGACCAGCCCGGTCACCGCGAGCGCCACCGCCATCAGCGCGTGCGTGAACGCCCGGCCGAACGCCTCCACCAGGACCGGCGTGCAGAACGCCGACAGCGCGGTGCCGCCCATCCCGGCCCCGAACACGCCGGTGGCGAAACCCCGGCGGGCGGGTTCGTACCACGCGTTGACGAACGGGATGCCGACGGCGAACGACGTGCCGGGGATGCCGAGGACGAACCCCCAGAACAGCAGCCAGCCGTACGAGTGGGACCAGCCGGTGAACAGGACGGGCACGATCGAGACGAAGCAGACGGCCGCGAACATGCGCCGCCCGCCGTACCGGTCGGCCAGCATGCCCATGGGGATGCGTCCCAGCGAGCCGACGACCACGGGGATCGCCACCAGGAGCGAGAGCTGCGTCTGCGACAACCCCAATTGCCCGCCGTAGCTCCCGGACAGCGGTCCGATGAGGTTCCACGCCCAGAACGTCACCGCGAAGGCGGCGGTGGCGAGCACCAGGTTCCGCACCTGGCCCGTACGAAGTTCGGACATGCACTCTGTGTAACAGAGTCTCGCTTTCCGTGATGACGTGGGGGTATGCGGTGAGAGCGCCCGCGCGGGCATTCTTTACACGGTGCACACCAGGGCCGGGACGGTGCCGCTCGCGCTTCTCCCGTTCAGGCCTGACGTGCGCGCACTTTTCACCCCGTTGGGCTGTTTGTTCCGTCCTTACATCGTGTATCGGAGGCGCGGGCGATGGCGTGCCGGGGCACCCGGCAGGGGTCGGGGTGCGCCAGAATCGAGCCTTGTGAAGCACGGGTACACCAACAGTACGGTCGGCGACGGCGCCCTGGTCGTGAAGTGCTACCAGGGGCCCGAGGCGGCGTTCAGGCTCAGCACGGAGAGCAGATATCTGCGCCGCCTGCGCGGCCGCATCCCCGTGCCCCGCGTCCACGAGGTCACCTCGACCAGCCTCACCACCCGCTGGGTCGAGGGCTCCCACGGCCAGGACCTGCTGGACGACGGCCGTGCCGCGGAGGTGCTCGCCGAGTGCGGCCGCATGCTGGCCCGCATCCACCGGCTCGGCATCGTGCACGGCGACTACGGGCCGCAGAACATGTTGTTCCACCCGGCGACGTTCGAGACGGCCGCGATCCTCGACTGGGAGTGGGCCCATCCGGGGCGGCCGGTCGAGGACCTCGCCTGGTGCGAGTGGATCGTCCGTACGCACCACCCCGAGCACGTGCCGCTGCTGCCCCGCTTCTTCGCCGCGTACGGCGAGCCCGTGCCCGGCTGGTCCGAGCGCCACGCGGCGATGCTGGCGCGCTGCCGCGACCTGCTCGGCTTCTGCGGCCGCTGGGAGCCCGGCGGGGGCGGCGAGAAACTGTGGCGTGAGCGCCTCGACACCACCTCCGCCTGGACCGAGTGACCGGACGACCGGATGGCGCGGGCCGCCGGACGTCTTTGACAGGTTCTGTCGGTGTCCTTTGCTTGACTCGGGGCATGACTCGGCACGTGATCCTTGTCCTCGGCGCGACAGGCACCATCGGGCGGCGCGTGGCTGAGCGGCTGCGCGCGGCGGACCACGACGTGCGCGCCGCCTCCAGGAGTGGCGAAACCGCGTTCGACTGGGCGCGGCCCGGCACGTGGGAGCCCGCGGTGCGAGGGGCGTCCGGCGTCTTCCTCATGGCCCCCGACGGCGTCCCGATCGATCCGGCGTTCGTGTCGCTCGCGGCGGAACAAGGGGTCGGCCACATCATGCTGCTGTCCAGCGGCGGCATCGAGGTCATGGGCGACGAGCGGCTGATGGCCGCCGAACGCACGGTCCGCGACAGCGGCACCGGGTGGACGATCCTGCGGCCGAGCTGGTTCCACCAGAACTTCGACGAGGGTTTCCTGCGGCCCGCGGTCATGGCGGGCGAGCTGATGTTGCCGATGGGCGCCGTGCGTCAGGCGTTCGTCGACGCCGGCGACATCGCCGCGGTCGCCGCCGCGGCGCTCACGCAGGACGGCCACGCGGGCCGCTCCTACGAGATCACGGGGCCGCGCGCCCTGTCGTTCGGGGAGGCCGCGGAGATCATCGGCTGGGCGGTGGGCCGCGAGATCACCTACCTGGGCGGCGAGGAGGAATACATCGCGGCGCAGGGCTTCTCCGGCGACGCCATCCGTGCCGCCAAGGCGTTCGCGGCGCTGCGCGCCCTCGGCGACCAGCCGGTCACCGAGGTCGTGACCCAGGTGACCGACCGACCGCCCAAACCGTTCGAAAGCTACGTCACCGAGGCGGCCGCGCGAGGCGCCTGGCGGCCGTGAGAGCAGCCCCGCGAGGCGCGGTGGGCGAGGCGCCTGGCGGCCGTGAGGGCGGCTGTCGCTCACGGCCGAAGTGGTTGTCGCCCGCGGGCCCGCAGCCGGAGTCAGCTCACCGGCGCAGTTCGCGCACCAGGGCGGTCGCCGCGTCGAGCAGGTGCAGTTCCCGAGGGGTCATCGTGGGGTTCGCGCTCCGCCGGTCCCTGGCCCGCTCCAGCGCGTCGTCATAGTCCATCGCGGCGCCCAGCCCGGCCAGCAGCGCACCCAGCGCCGCCCGTGCCGCCGGCGCCCGCCCGTCCTCGTCGTCGGCCGCGACCTGGGCGAGGATCACCGCCGAGATGGCGCAGTCGTCCTCGGGCAGGCCCTCTTCGGTGTTGCTCCAGTCGATCACCATCGGGCCGCGGGGCGTGAGCATGACGTTGTCCGGGTGCAGGTCCAGGTGGAGCACCCGATCGCGGGGGTCGGCCGAGCTGCGCGCCGGGATGCGGTGCAGGCGCAGCAGGAGCCGCGCGATGCCGTCGCCCGCCGCCTCGGGGCTGAGCTCCCCGCCGAGCATCGCGTGCAACATCGTGGGCCCGGTCAGCCGCTCCATCACCAGGTCGGTGGCCGGTCCGTCCGCTGGACGCACGCGGGGCACGGGATAGCCGTGCCCGGCCACGTACTCCATGACCGCGGCCTCCCCGCGCGCGTCGAGGCCCGACCGGTAGCGGCGCAGGACCAGGTCCTCACCGATCGTGTACACGTCGGCGCTGCGTCCCGATCCCAGCAACTCCCCGAGCTCCATCGGGCCAACCTACCGGGCCGCCTCAAGGACGCCCGGCGACGCGATCCAGCTCGGCCAGGTCGGCGGTGTGCTCGCGCCGCATGGCGGCCGCGAGCTCGCGTGCCTGTTGCGCGCCGCCCGCGTTCTGCTCGCCGTCCGCCACCAGCGCGAGCTGCTTCAGGTACGCCCGCAACAGCGTGACGAACCTGCGGTCGAACGCCTCGTCCCGCAGCCCCGACAGCGCGTCCAGGTCGGCGGCGGTGGGCATGCCGGGCATGTCGTGCTGCTCGTGCGGGTTCTCGCCGGTGACCCGGGCCTGGGCGAGCAGGGCGCGCAGTCGGCCGCGTTCGCTCTCGTGCTCCTCGCCGAGCCGGGCGGCCAGCCCGGCGAGCGGCGGGTCCGCCGCGCGGTCCCCGGCCAGTTCCAGGAGCGGCAGCGCCCGCGTGTGCAACGCCTCGGCCAGTTGCAACCAGGCCACGTCCGTGGTGGTGAAGGACTCGCTGGAGGTCGGCGCGGGGGCGGGGGCGGCCGAGCAGCCGAGCAGCAGGACGGTCAGCAGCAGGGACCCGAGCACCCGTGACACGCGCACGACCTCCGCGAGGGCCCGGGCGGGACGGCCCGCCCGGGCGATGGACAGGGGTTACGACGGCCGCCCGTCGGCGCCGCACTTGATGACCGGACGGATGCAGTCGCGTACCCGGCGCTCCATCTCCGCCTCCGGCCAGGCGTTGAAGAAGTCGCCGTGCATCGTGAACCCGCCTCCCGACGCCAGCCGGAAGTGTGACGGGTCGCCGCTCACCGGGTAGCGGATCACCTGCCGCAGCTTGGGCACCGGTACGGGATGCGTGCTCGGGCAGGCCCCGGCCACCGGGTAGGCCATGTGGCTCTTGTGGTCGGCGGAGTCGAGGTCACGCCCGTTCCAGCACTGCGGGAAGTCGAGGTACGACTCCAGCATCGTCCCCGGCGGGCAGGTGACGAAGTCCTTCGAGGCGCCCACGTGCCCGGCGTGCAGGCAGGACCACCGGGAGATCGTCGTGTGGTCGGGCCCCGTCGCCATGGCGTTGCCCGCGACGATCCGCAGCCCGAGCGGCAGCGGCTGGGTCCTGGCGACGATGTCGTCACGCACGCCCTCGCCGAGGTAGTAGAACGTGACGATGGCCGGCTCGACGGGGGTGCCGTCCCTGTAGAGGGTGGGCACCCAGTACGACGACCTGTCCACGGCCGGGTTGCAGTTCGTGGCGCCGTTGAGCAGGTCGTTGAGCTGGGTGTGGGCGTTGGTGACGCGGCTGCCGAAGAAGCTGTGCATGTGCGAGGCGCCCGGCAGGCCGGGGAAGACGATCGGGTCGTCGGGCAGCCGGTGACTGAACGGGCAGTCGGCGAGGAACTCCGCCACCCGTACGGGCTCGGCCACCGCGGGCCGGGGCACCACGGCCACCATTCCGATCAGTACGGACAGTAACGCGAAAAGTCGGGAAACGAGCATGGCGGCTCCCTTGGGGGTCATCGGCGGACCCGCACGGCGAGAAGGCGCTGGAAGGCCCTCAGGCGTCGTACGCCGGGGCTGGGGGGTGGACTCACGACGTCTCCGTGAGAAGCGGGGGGTGGTGTCGGGGAGCGCTCCCTGACAAGAAGGTTCCTCGTCCATAACACCGCTGTCAAGATGCTTGTTACCATGTGAAAACCTCAATGACAGCTGAGAAAACGCTCTCTCGACCCGCGTCCGGGCTGGAGCGCTGCCGGCCGGGGGTGCATAAAATAGGTGGGAAATCCTTACTGGTCCGGCCAGACTGATCAAAACCCAGTGAGGAGTTTTCTTTCATGCCGAACCAGCCCGCACCGAACCTGCTGTCGTGGGCCAGCGAGATCGACGAAGGCGCGATCATGCAGGCCGCACGCACCGCCCGCCTGCCGTTCGTCTCCGGCCACGTCGCTCTCATGCCGGACGCGCACGTCGGCATCGGTGCGACGGTCGGCTCCGTGATCCCCACCGAGAACGCGATCATCCCCGCCGCCGTCGGCGTCGACATCGGCTGCGGCATGGTGGCCACGGAGACGACGCTCACGGCCGCGGACCTGCCCGACACGCTCGCGGCCCTCATGCCGCTGGTGGAGCAGCGCATCCCCGCCGGCGTCGGCAAGGGCCACGACGACCCGTCGACCGACCGCGCGCTCAGCGACCTCGGGCTCCCCCACACCGACCTCAACCCGAAGCAGACGAAGAAGGTGGCCGACCAGTTCGGCACCCTCGGCTCCGGCAACCACTTCGTCGAGGTCTGCCTCGACGAGCGCGACCACGTCTGGACGGTGCTGCACTCGGGGTCGCGCGGCATCGGCAACCAGCTCGCCCAGCTGCACATCACGGGCGCCAAGAAGATGATGAAGAGGCAGGAGGTCGGCCTGGAGGACCCGGACCTGGCGTACTTCGTCCAGGACACGCGGGAGTTCACCGCGTACATCGAGGACATGTTGTGGGCCCAGCGCTACGCGATGGCCTCGCGCGCCCGGATGGACAAGGTCCTGATCAACGCCCTGTTCCGCGTCACCGGTAAGGGGCAGCGCGTCCGCACGATCAACTGCCATCACAACTTCACCCAGCAGGAGACCCACTACGGCAAGTCGTTGTGGATCACCCGTAAGGGGGCCATCAAGGCCGACAGCGGCGACGAGGGCGTGATTCCGGGCTCGATGGGCACGCGCTCGTACATCGTGCGCGGGCGGGGAAACCCCGAGTCGTACACCTCGTGCTCCCACGGGGCGGGCCGCCGCATGTCGCGTACGAAGGCCAAGCGTGAGCTGTCGGTCTCGTCGCTCACCGCGGCCATGAGCGGCCGCACCTGGAACGCGGACCGGGCCGCCGCCCTGGTGGACGAGCACCCGGAGGCGTACAAGCCCATCGACCAGGTGATGGCGGACCAGAGGGACCTGGTGGAGGTGCAGCACACGCTGCGCCAGATCTTCAACTACAAGGGCTGAGCAGGCCCACGGCTCCCCGCCTGCGCGACAGGCGGGGAGCCGTCTTTCTGTCGGTGCCGGAACGTAAAGTGCGGCGGGTGGACGAGACCTCCAGAACCCGGCGTGCCGTGCAGGCCTACGTCGGCAGCACCGAGCGGCGGGATTGGCAGGCGCTCGGCCGCCTGCTCGCCGAGGACGTGGTGTACGAGATGCCGCAGACTCGCGAGCGCATCCACGGCAAGCGGGCCTTTCTCCAGTTCAACAGGGATTACCCCGGCGACTGGCACTTACGGGTGCGGCGCATCGTCGCCGACGGGCTCCATGCGGCGGCGTGGATCGACGCTCGCGTGGGCGCTGAGCCGCTGGACGCGTGTGTCTGGTTCGACCTCTCGCCGCAGGGGTTGATCAGCCGCGTCACCGATTACTGGCCGGAACCCTACGATCCACCACCCGGCCGCGAGCACCTCGTGGAACGCTGGTGAGCCGTCCGTCGGGTGGGGCTTTTCACACCTGCCCGTTTTCTGGCTGACTGCCGTACTGCTTCGTCTCCGGCTTCTCCACCATGAGCGCGTGCGCCGGCTCGTCGGCCACGGGCCGGTGCGGCAACCCTCGAGGCACGACGAAGACATCTCCCGCCCGCATGACGACGGACTCCCGCCCTTCGAGCTCGATGCTGAACGTGCCGTCCCAGCACAGGAACAACTCGTCCTCGTCGTGGTAGTGCCACGGAAAGGCACCGTGGAAGCGGGCCAGCCGAACCACCGCGTCGTTCACCTCGGCGAGCTGCCGCTGCTGCCACGGCCCCGGCAGCGTACCGATGACCTCGGGAACCGACACACGAACACTGACTTCGACAGCCATCTTTCCTCCTCGGTGGTTGGCGTAGGAGACCAGCCAATCCACAAAGACGGCTCACTCACAGGGCCAATCACAGCAAAATTGGTCCGCCTCAAGAACCAATCGGCGTGTGCCGGTGCCGTGGGGCGGGTGAGCCGTCATCGGGTTCTCGCCGGCTCCTTCTGTACGACCTGGGCGGGCGGCCTGCCGGGCAGGAGCGGGATGACCGCCAGCACGATCACCAGCACGGACACGACGAGCCAGAAGATGCCGTGGAAACCGGTGATCACGTCGCCGGCCGTCTGCAGGACGAGCGTGACGACTGCCACGCCGAGGGCGGCGCCGAGCTGGTTGAGCATGTAGAGCACTGAGCTGCCCTGCGCCACCATGGGCCCGGGAAGCGTGCGATAGAGCGAGCCCATGGTGGGCGCGCTGAAAGATCCGCTGCCCAGCCCGAGCGTGAGCGCCGCCAGCGCCGGCCAGATCTCGGGGGTGCCGGCTCCCATCCGGGTGAAGGAGAGCGCGCTGAGCAGGGCGACGACGACACCCCCGACGGCCAGGCCACGCGCGCCGATCCGGTCCGACAGCCGCCCGGCCAGCGGCATCGCGATCGAGCCGCCCAGCCCGAGCGGCGCCATCAGCAGGCCGGCGGCGAGCACGCCGTGCCCGTGTGCCTGCTGGTAGTACAGCGGCAGCGCGAACAGCGCCCCGAAAAGGGACAACCCGCCGAGTCCCATGATCGTGACGCTGGCGGTGAAGCCCCGGCTGGCGAACAGGCGCAGGTCGATGAGCGGCGCGTCCCCCGCTCGCGCCCGCAGCGCGTGGACGGCGTACGCGACGAGCAGCAGCACGCCGGCGGCCAGCGGCAGCAGCGCCTGCCAGGCGGCGAACGACCCCTGCTCGGCCGTCTGCGACAGCGCCAGGACGACGGCCGCGAACCCGGGCCCGAGCAGCGCCAGCCCGACGACGTCCAGCCGGGCGAGCGACCTACCGGACGACCCGCCGGACGGTTCTTCGGCGGGGATCACGCGTACGGCCAGCAGCAGGGCGATCAGTCCGACGGGCACGCTGAGCAGGAACATCCACCGCCACGAGAGTCCGGCGAGCACCGCGCCGCCCGCGATCGGCCCGAGCACGGGCCCGAGTGACAGCACCACGCCCATCAGCCCCATCACGCGGCCGGCCCGGCGCGGTCCGGCGGCCCTGGCCAGGAGGATCAGCACGAGCGGGTCGAGCAGCCCCGCCCCGAACCCCTGAAGCACCCGGAAGGCGATCAGGCTGCCGACGTTCCAGGCCAGCCCGGCCAGCAACGATCCGGCCAGGAAGAGGGCCAGCCCCACCAGCCACAGCCGCTTGCCTCCGAACCGGTCGACGGCCCACGTGGTGAACGGGATGGTGGCGGTGACCGCGAGCAGGAAGCCGGTGGACGTCCAGCCGACCGTGCTGAGCGAGGTGGAGAAGGCGCCGGCCAGGGTGTCGACGGCGACGGCGGCCATCGTGCTGTTGAGGATGCCCAGCAGCCCGCCGAGCAGGATCACGCCGATCATGCCGAGGAGCCGGGAGTCCATGCGTTCATCCGACGGTATTGAACTCATGGGTTCAACGTAGTTATCTCATGCGTTCGCATGCAACCCGTACGTCTACAGATTTGAACCGGCGCGTACAATCCCAGACATGGCCACCAGCACCCGCGGACGCATCGACAAGCGCCAGGCGATCCTCGGCGGCGCGTTCGCCGTGTTCGCCCGCCTGGGATACGCGCAGGCCTGTGTGCAGGACATCGCGGACGAGGCGGGCGTGGCCAAACCGACGGTCTACAACCACATGACCGACAAGGCCACGCTGTTCCGGCACGCCGTGGAGGCCGCCTCACAGGCCGCGCTCGACGCCCGGATCGGCGCGCTCGCGCCGCTGGCCGACCCGGGCGACGACCTGGCCGGCACCCTGGAGGACGTCGCCCACGCACTGCTGCGGCTGCACACCGACGAACGTTCGTGCGCGTTGAAACGGCTGCTCTACTCCGAGATCACGAGATTTCCAGACATTCTCGACGTCGTGATCGGCAGCGGCCCCCACCACCTCGCCCAGGCGCTGGCCGACCGCCTGGCACGGCTCGCGCTCGCCGGCCGCCTGCGCACCACCGACCCCGACCTCGCGGCCGAGCAGTTCCTCGCACTGCTCCTCGGCCCGCTGGAGGCCCGCTCCCGCCTGGGCACCCGCCAGATCGCCGACACCGAACTCCGCGACCTGGCCCGCGCCGCCGTGGGCACCTTCCTGCGCGCCTGGGTCCCGGACAGGCCATAGCGAATGTCAGCGACAAGACCTCTTGTCGGTGGTAGGCAAGGGATATAGTCTGCCGCGTGTGGTGGAACGAGACGACTACGCGGCCATCCGCGACCGGATCATCGGGCTCTCCCACACCCATGGCCTGCGCTGCGACTGGGCGGAGACGACCAGGCGGCAGCGCTTCCTCCTGCTGTGGGACGCCGAGGGCCGCGTCGCGGCCCGCGCGATCGTCCCGCTCTACCCCGGGGAGACGCCCCACCTGGTCGACTCCCTCGAGCAGGGGCTCGCGCACCTGTTCGGCGACCACTGGCTGGAGGACGCATGACCGCGGACCGCGTTGACGTTCACATCACGCTGGCGGGCAGCCTGTGGCTGGCCCAGGTGGACGGCGTGGCCGGAGGCATGTCCGCGCGCACGCTGAAGGAACTGCACGCCGACGTCACCGAAGGGCTGCCGTTCCTGTTCGCCGACCGCGACCGGCCGCCCGCGCCCGTCTTCCACTACGCGCTGCCCGGCCTGTCCGAGCAGGACCTCGACGACTTCGCCGCACTGCAACGCCAGGCCGCCGCGATCGCCGAGGACTACACGCGCACGCTGAAGAAGCGGGTCACGCACATGCACGAGCTGGGCCTGTCCGACGGCGACATCGGCGAGCTGCTCGGCCTGACCAAGCAGCGCATCCAGCAGATCCGCACCAACGCCAATGACGAGTCCCGCCAGAGCGCCTGACCGGGTTCTGGCCACGAACGCCCCCCACCTGTCAGGAGCCGGGAACCACCACAGGATCACCGGCGCCGAGCAGCCCAGGCAGGTCGACCAGCAGCACGTCTCCCCCGACGGCCCTCGCTACCGGGATGGCATCCCCGCAGGGATCGCGTTGCGGCCCGAGAAGAGCTCGCGCCGTGGGTCCGGCACGGTGGCCGGGATCCAGGTGTCCACCTCGTCGGCGGTCCGCTGTGGATCGTCAGTCCCCGAAATACAGGCGGTTCAGGTCGACCAGTTCCACGTCCGCCCGCCCGCGCGCCGCTTCCACCAAGCCGTCAGTGAATCCGGAGCGTGCGAAGAGCAGCAGCTTGGGCTGCTCGCCGATGCGGGTGTCGGGCAGCAGGGCGCGAAGGTGCTCCAACCGCCGAAGCTGCGGGACGTCCACGGGGGCAAGGGTGCCCTTCGCCTCGCCGATCGCAGTGATCCGATCTCCGGCGAAGGAGGTCGCCTCGGACACCACGATGTCGAGTTCGTGTCCATGGCGGTGTGCACGGCACGAAATTTCGCTGGGACGGACGGTGCTTGCCGTTCCCCCGAGCGTGCCGGTGGACGCATACAGGAAGCACCATTCGCGCGCGAGGTCCTCGAAATGGGGTCCGTAAATCTTGGACGCGACCGTATCGGCATGGTCGCGCCAGACCCGGGCCGCTTGACCGCTGATCAGCTCCGGCTCCCGCCGCTGCGTGATCAGCTGGTGCAGCCGGACGATCGGCTCAGCGATCCTGAACACGCTCCGCTTCTCCCGCAACGCGTCATCAACCTGTTCCACGAGGCCGATGCTCTGCAATCCCCCGAGCAGGTGGGCCAGCGCACTCGTGGGCCGCCCGAGAGCGGCGGCGATCTCACTGCGACGGTGATTACCGGCGCTGATCGCCGTCAACGTGGCCGCGTAGGACGTGGGATCGGAGATCGAAGGCTCTTCCCTGAGCAACAGACCGCCCTCGCGAAACATCGCGGATGCCGGGTTGAGCAGCCGCCGCTGCACCCATCGATCGAAGCCGCTGAGGTCGGCGGGGCCGGTTCCCCCGCACATCTCCAGGTACGCGGGCGTGCCGCCGACGAGCGCGTGCACCCGGAAGGCCAGTTCCGGTGACTCTGTAAGCCTCCAGAAGGCACTCGCCTCGCGGAAGCCGAACGGCCGCACGATGAGTTCGAGCACGGCCCGACCACGCAGTGGAGCACCGCCTCCGAGCAACTGGGCCATCGTGGTGAGGGCGCTGCCGCAGAGGATCAGCCGGGTGCGGGTGTGTTCCTTGGCATGCCCCGTCGGGCTGAGTGCCTGCTGCAGGTAAGAGGGAAGCGCCGGCGTGGCCGAGACCAGGTAGGGAAACTCGTCGAGGATCACCGGCGTGGCACGTTCGTCGCCGAGGCGCAGCAATTCGTCGAGCGCTTCCCTCCAGTTGCCGAACCGGACCGGCTGGCGCAGGCCACGATAGGTCGCGTACGCCGCACCCAAATCGGCCAAGTTCTGCGCCTCGGTTTGCTGGGTGGCGCCGAAGAGCAGGCCCCCGGTCTCCTGGGCCAGCAGTTCGAGCATGAGCGTCTTGCCCTGGCGGCGGCGACCGTACACGAGTCCGAGGGTGGCACCCACCGCCTGGCTGGTAGCGAATTCGGCCAGGTTTTCCCATTCGACATCGCGGCCGGAAAGCCGCCCAGGCTTACGTAGCATACCCAGATAATAGCTCAACTTATCATAGCTCTGCCTATCATTCTTTACAGAGAGATCCTGTTCGGCTCCGACGAGCAGGTCCGACCGGTCAGGGCGCGGCTGCGGATCGAGGCCGAGCTGTGGGCGGCACAGTTGCCGGGCCTCCGACGACGACCGCCAGAGCGCCTGACCGGGTTCCGGCCACGAACGCCCCCTCAGCCGCCCCACCTGGTCAGGAGCCGGGAACCACCACAGGATCACCGGCGCCGAGCAGCCCAGGCAGGTCGACCAGCAGCACGTCTCCCCTGCGACGTGCCGCGGTGACCAGATCCGGCTGAAATCCCTCCGTCGAGAACAGCGCCAGGAACGCCGACCTGACGTCATGCCCGTGCTCCGCCAGCAGCCCTTTCAGCCGGTCGAGCCGATCGAGGTCAGCCACGCTCCGCCGGATGACCGTGGCCTTGGCCTCACCGACAAGGCTGATGCGCGCCCTCCCCGACCGCTTGTCCAGGGCGACGACGTCGATTTCGTGCTTGGCCTGCCCTTCCCTGTCGTTGACGACGGTCGCCGCCACCTGGGTGGCATCTCCCCGCAGCGAGGAATCGGCCTGGGCCCGAAGCCACGCCCTGGCGCAATCCTCGAAGTGAGGCCCCAGAACGCGAGCGACGAAGGTGGGCCGTGAACGTCGCCAGGCCTCGGCCGCCTGCCCCGTCTCCACGAGATCGCGCTGCGGAACGGTGATCAGGTTGTGGAACCGGACGATGGGGTCGGCAATCGTGATCACCGGCCGTCTTTCCCACAACGGATCGCTTTCGCGCCGTAGGTATCCCGCGCTGGTGAGCGCGTCGATGGGCCGGGTCAGCGACGAGCGCGGCTGTTCGAGCAGCCCTCCGATCTTCGCCGGGCTCGTGGCGCCGTTGGCGACGGCATTGATGAGCGCGTAATGCAGTGCGCTTCCGGTGAACCTGGGATCTTCACGCAGCAGATATTCGGCTTCGCTTCCCGAGAAGAGCGCCTGCCGCGGATCCAGCACAGTGGCCGGGATCCAGGTGTCCACCTCTTCGGCGGTCCGGGGCGGATCCACAGTCGACAGGTTGCGGTAGCCGGGCGCGCCGCCGAGTGTCGCATGCACCCGGAAGGCGGCCGCCGGATCCTGAATGCCCCAGTGCCGCGCCGTGGTGGCCAGATCGAACGGGTGGAGACGAAGATCGATCGACGCCCGTCCTCGCAGCGCCTTCGTACCGGAGAGCAACTCGTTCATGACCGACATGGCCGACCCGCAGACGATCACTCGTCCTCCCGGCACACCCTGCTCGGCCTGGGATCGGTCGTACAACAGCTGCAAGAGTCCGGGCAGTTCGGGAGAGTGCGCCACCCAGTAGGGCAACTCGTCAATGACGAACACGCTCGGCGGTCCTGCTCCGCCGCGCCGGGCCGTCAGCTCGATCGCCGTGGAGAGAAGCGATTCCCAGCTCGCGTCGGCTACCAGTTCGGGACTCAGGCCCGCGTAATGTGCGATCTCCGTGGCGAGCCGTCGCCGGGCGGCGACCACCCCCTCCTCGGCCACGGCCGAGACATAGAGCCCATCGGTGGCCTCGGCGAGCGCACGGAGCAGGAAACTCTTTCCGACCCTGCGCCGTCCTGACACGACGCCGAGCCGGAGGTGGGTGTCCGAGTGCCGGACGAACTGCGCGAGCGCGGCCCACTCCGCGTCCCGGGCGAGGACTCTGGTCGGCTTGCGCATCAACGCCTCCTCATTTGTATGCTCACGAACATACTAATTTGTTCGCACCCCTAAACCAAGTGATTCGCTTCTACTTGACGCTACAGAGCAAGTACTTGCTATTGTGTGTCAAGTGAGCACGCGTGAGCATGTGGCGTTGGCGGGTGAGCTGGCCGAGCTGGTCGGGCGGCGGATCGTCGACCCGTTGGAGATCCTGTTCGGCTCCGACGAGCAGGTCCGGCCGGTCAGGGCGCGGCTGCGGATCGAGGCCGAGGTGTGGGCGGCACAGTTGCTGGGCCCCGACGACGACCTCGCGGTCCGGACGGCGGCGCGGTTGATCGCGGCCCTCTTCCCCGGCGACGGCCCTTTCGATCCCCCGGACGAGTGGTGGCGCAGCGCGTTCGGCAGGGCAGTGGCCCGGCGCGCGGGCCATCCGGGCAGGGAAGCGGTCCCCTTCGCCACGGCGGGCGCGATGCTCGGCATCACCCGGCAGGGCGTTCACGACCTCGTCAAGCGCGCGAAGCTCGACCGGCATCCCGGCGGCGGGGTGAGCACCCACTCCATCCGCGAACGGCTCAACCAACCTCAGGAGCGTCATGGCGCACGACTTCACCCTCACTGATCACGACATTCCCCTCGCCGTACGCGACCGCGGCGGCTCCGGCGAGCCCGTCCTCCTCCTTCACGGCCTGGGCGGCACCCTGGAGGCGTGGGACCCGTTCGACCTGCCCGGCCACCGGGCCGTCGCTCTTGACCTGCGGGGCCACGGCCTGTCGGGCGACGGCCCGTGGGAGTGGGACAAGGCGCTGGACGATCTCGAGGCCGTGGTGAAACACCTCGGGCTCGGCAACCCTGCGGTCGTCGGCCAGTCGCTGGGCGGCATGCTCGCCGTGGCGTGGGCCAGGCGACATCCCGAATGCCCGGCGATCGTCAACCTCGACGGGCTGCGCAGCGCGGAGAGCGACCCGGGCAACTACCCGGGGATGGACCCGGAGGCGAGGGATCGGGAGCTGGCGCGGCTCAAGGCCACGTTCGACCAGCAGGCGGCGGGCATGGGCGGGCCGCTGCCCGCCGAGCTCAGGCCCATGTTCCCCGCCAGGGCGCTCGTCGAGCGGGACGGGCAGGTCTACGCCCGGCCGGGCGTGGACCTGCTCGAAACGGTGCGCCGCACCCCGGAGTTCCGCGACACGATCCCCCTGCTGGGTGAGGTCTCCTGCGACGCCCTGGTGGTCATCCCGACCCGCGACCCGCAGGGCATGCCCGGCGGGGAGCTGATGGAGGCGTTCAGGAGAGGGGTGCGCCGCGACCTCGCCGGCCTGCCCGCCCACATCGAGGTCAGGGAGCTGGACGCCGGCCACGACATGCTCGCCGAGCAGCCGGCGACCGTCGCCGCCCTGGTCACGGACTTCCTCGCCACCCGGGGTTGAGGGCGGCGGCCTACTTGCTGTTGGCCTTGAGGTAGTCGCTGTTCATCTGGGCGATCGTGTCCAGCGGGATGCCCTTGGGGCAGACCGCCGTGCACTCCCCCGTGTTCGTGCAGCCGCCGAACCCCTCCGCGTCCATCTGGTCCACCATGGCCTTGGCGCGGGACATCCGTTCCGGCTGGCCCTGGGGCAGCAGGCTCAGGTGCGTGATCTTGGCGGCGGTGAACAGCGAGGCCGAGCCGTTCGGGCAGGCGGCCACGCACGCGCCGCAGCCGATGCAGGTCGCCGCGTCGAACGCGTCGTCCGCGTCCTCCTTGCGTACGGGGATGCTGTGGGCGTCGGGCGCCGACCCGGCCGGGACGGAGACGAAACCGCCCGCCTGGATGATCCGGTCGAACGCGCTCCGGTCCACCACGAGGTCCTTGACGACCGGGAACGGCGCGGCCCGCCACGGTTCGATGGTGATGGTGGCGCCGTCCTCGAAGTGGCGCATGTGCAGCTGGCACGTCGTCGTGGCGCGCTGCTCGCCGTGCGCCACGCCGTTGATGACCATGCCGCACATGCCGCAGATGCCCTCACGGCAGTCGTGGTCGAAGGCGATCGGGTCGTCGCCCTCCAGGATGAGACGCTCGTTGAGGACGTCCAGCATCTCCAGGAAGGACATGTCCGGGGAGACGTCCTCCACCTTGTACGTCACCATCCGCCCGTCGTCGGAGGGGCCGCTCTGGCGCCAGACGCGCAGGGTCAGGTTCACTTGTAGCTCCGCTGGGTCATCTTGACGTACTCGTACTCGAGCGGTTCCTTGTGCAGCACCGGCCCGTCGGGGGTGCGCTCCCAGGCGGAGACGTGCGCGAAGCGCTCGTCGTCCCGCAGCGCCTCGCCGTCGGAGTCCTGGGACTCGGCGCGGAAGTGGCCGCCGCACGACTCCGTGCGAACCAGGGCGTCGAGGCACATGAGCTCGGCGAGGTCGAAGAAGTCGGCGACGCGGCCGGCCTTCTCCAGGACCTGGTTCAGCTCCTCGGCGGTGCCGCTCACCTTGACGTCCCGCCAGAACTCCTCGCGCAGCTCGGGGATGCGCTCCAGCGCCTTGCGCAGCGACTCCTCCGTGCGTTCCATGCCGCAGTAGTCCCACATGAGCTTGCCCAGCTCGCGGTGGAAGGAGTCGGGGGTGCGGGTGCCGTTCACGGACATCAGCCGGTCGATCTTGTCGCGGACCTTGATCTCGGCCTCGGCGACGGCCTCCTCGTCGACGTCGCCGTACGGGCCGTCCGCGAGGTAGTCACCGATGGTGGTGGGAAGCACGAAATATCCGTCGGCGAGCCCCTGCATCAGCGCCGACGCGCCGAGCCGGTTGGCGCCGTGGTCGGAGAAGTTGGCCTCCCCGATGACGAACAGGCCGGGGATCGTGGCCTGCAGGTCGTAGTCCACCCACAACCCGCCCATCGTGTAGTGCACGGCCGGGTAGATGCGCATCGGCACGTCGTACGGGTTCTCGCCCGTGATGCGCTCGTACATCTCGAACAGGTTGCCGTACTTCTTCTCCACGGCGTCGCGCCCGAGCCGGCCGATCGCGTCGCGGAAGTCCAGGTAGACGCCGAGGCCGCCGGGACCGACGCCGCGGCCCTCGTCGCAGACGTTCTTGGCGGCCCTGGAGGCGATGTCGCGGGGCACGAGGTTGCCGAACGCGGGGTAGATCCGCTCCAGGTAGTAGTCGCGCTCCTGCTCGGGGATGTCGCCGGGGGCGCGGGAGTCGTTCTTGCGCAGCGGCACCCACACGCGGCCGTCGTTGCGCAGCGACTCCGACATCAGCGTCAGCTTCGACTGGTACTCGCCGGAGACCGGGATGCAGGTCGGGTGGATCTGCGTATAGCAGGGGTTGGCGAAGTACGCGCCCCGCTCGTGCGCCCGCCAGATGGCCGTGGTGTTGCAACCCTTGGCGTTGGTGGACAGGAAGAACACGTTGCCGTAGCCGCCCGTGGCCAGCACCACGGCGTCGGCCAGGTGCCGCTCGATCTCGCCGGTCACCATGTCGCGCACGATGACGCCGCGCGCCCGCCCGTCGGAGACGATCAGGTCGAGCATCTCGTGCCGGGTGTGCATGGTGACGGTCCCGGCCGCGACCTGCCGCTCCAGCGCCTGGTACGCGCCCAGCAGCAACTGCTGGCCCGTCTGGCCGCGGGCGTAGAACGTACGGGAGACCTGGGCGCCGCCGAACGAGCGGGTGTCGAGCAGGCCGCCGTACTCGCGGGCGAACGGCACGCCCTGCGCGACGGCCTGGTCGATGATGTTCACGGAGACCTGGGCGAGGCGGTAGACGTTCGACTCCCGGGCGCGGAAGTCGCCGCCCTTCACGGTGTCGTAGAAGAGCCGGTAGATGCTGTCGCCGTCGCCGCGGTAGTTCTTCGCGGCGTTGATGCCGCCCTGCGCGGCGATGGAGTGGGCGCGGCGGGGCGAGTCCTGGTAGCAGAACGAGGTGACGTTGTAGCCCAGCTCGCCGAGGGTCGCGGCGGCCGAGCCGCCGGCCAGGCCGGTGCCGACCACGATCACGTGGAGCTTGCGCTTGTTCGCGGGGTTGACCAGCCTGGCGCTGAACTTGCGCTTTTCCCACCGTTCCTCGATGGGGCCGGAGGGCGCCTTGGTGTCCCGGATGTCCGGGCCCTGGGTGTGGTTCACTTGACGACTCCGAACGTGATCGCGAGGGGCGGGGCGAGGAAGCCGACGACCAGGGCGGCGGAGAGCAGCCCTGCCCCGAGGCGCAGCGTTCTGGTGCGGGTCCGGTTGGCCCAGCCGAGGGTCTGGAACGCGCTCCAGACGCCGTGCCGCAGGTGCAGCCCGACCATGGCGACGGCGACGATGTAGATGAGCGTCACCCACCACCGGGACGGGTCGAAGCCCGCGATCATCCGGTCGGCGGGGGCCGCGTCGAAGCCCTTGGGGTTGACGACGCCGAAGGTCAGGTCGAGCAGGTGCCAGACCAGGAACAGCGCGATCGTCAGGCCGCCGAACCGCATGATGTGGGTGGCGTAGCCACTCGCCTGCGACTTCTTGGCGACGTACTTCACCGGCCTGGCCTTGCCCGCGCGCCGGGTCAGCGAGATCGCGGCCCACATGTGGGCGACGACGGAGACGACGAGCACGATCTCCAGGGCCGTCAGCACCGTGCGGTAGGGGACGATCGGCTCGAGCAGCGTGCGCAGCGCGTGCGCGTAGTCGTTGAACGAGTCGCGGCCGAAGAAGATCTTGAGGTTGCCGAGCATGTGAAGGACGAGGAAGAGCACCATCACGGCGCCCGTGACGGCCATGACGGCCTTCTTGCCGTTCGAGGAGCCCATGAAGCCGCGCGCTCTGCGGCGCTTCGGGGTGCTGGGAGGGGTGACGGGCGCTGTGGCGGCGCCGCGCTCTATCGTGGCAGTCACGTCTTAGACGCTATGTACGCAGCGATGATCCGTCCAAGTCATCGAGTGCCTCGTTTCGATAGCCAGAAGCTATGATGCTTGGTTTGTACGGTCGCTCCAAGCCAGGGACGGCCGGCCGATGCGAGGAAAATCACATGCAGCTGCAACAACTGGCCTACTTCGTCGCGGTCGCGGAGACCAGGCACTTCACCCAGGCGGCCGAGCGCATGCGGGTGGCGCAGCCGTCACTCAGCAAGCAGATCAAGACCCTTGAGGACGATCTGGGCGCCCGGCTGTTCTCCCGCGCCCGGGGCAACGTCACGCTGACCGCCGCGGGAGAGGCGCTGCTGCCGCTGGCCCGCCGCATCCTGGCCGACGCCGACACCGCCCGGCAGGAGGTGGCCGAGCTCGCGGGGCTGCGCCGTGGCCGCGTGCGGCTGGGCGCCACGCCGTCGTTGTGCGCGGGGCTGCTGGCCGACGCGCTGGCCCGCTTCCACCGCGCGTACCCGGGGATCGAGCTGCTGGTGGAGGAGGGCGGCTCGCGTGACCTGGTCCGGGCGCTGGCCAGGGGGCAGCTCGACCTGTCGATGATCATAATGCCGCTGCACAGCGACGACCCGGTCCTGGTGACGGAGGAGATCCTCAGGGAGAACCTCGTGGTCGTCGCGCCCTCCCGCGAGGCGTCACGCGGGCCCTACCTGCGCATCGAGGACCTGCGCGGCCGGTCGATGGTGATGTTCCGGCGCGGCTACGACCTGCGGGAGGCCACGCTGGCGGCGTGCCGGCAGGCGGGGTTCGAGCCGAGGTTCGCGGTGGAGGGCGGCGAGATGGACGCGGTGCTGCGGTTCGTGGAGGCCGGTCTGGGCGTGGCCGTGGTGCCGTCGATGGTGCTCGACGGGCGGCCCGGCCTGTCGGGCACGCCGCTCGCGCCGCCGGGGCTCAGCCGGACGATCGCCCTCGCCCACCGCAAGGACGTCGAACCGACCAGAGCGGCCCAGGCGTTCCGCGAGATCCTGCTAGCTTTCGTGGTGGAATCTGGACATGAGGGCACGCTTCCACAAGGGGTGGAGCTCATCGCAGAATGAGCACCACCGCTCCAACTCCCCGAAGAGGCGTCTTGACGGCAAATCTCTCAGAAACGCTGACGCTGCTCCTCATCGAGGATGACGATGGCGACGCCTTCCTCGTCGAGGAGCTGCTCAAAGAGGCGGAAGCCCCGCCGAGGATCTTCTGGGCGCGCAGTCTGCGCGAGGCGAAGGAGAAGCTGAACGAACACATCCAGTGTGTGCTGGTCGACCTGACGCTGCCCGACGCGAACCGGCTGCAGGCCCTGGAAGAGGTGCTGAAGCTGGCCCCGCACGCGGCCGTGCTGGTGCTCACCGGCCTGCGGGACGTCCACGTCGGCGTCACCGCCGTGCAGGCGGGCGCCCAGGACTACCTGGTCAAGCAGGACATCGACGCGCGCCTGCTGGCCAGGTCCATCAGGTACGCGATGGAGCGCAAGCGGGCCGACCTCACCCATCTGGCGCTCGTTCAGGCGGAGCTGCAGGCCAAGGAGAACGCCAGGCTGGAGAGCGCGCTGCTGCCCGGCGCGCTGCTGCGTACCGAGGCGATCGAGCACGTCACCCGCTACCTGCCGGGCAGTGGCGGCACGCTGGCCGGTGACTTCTTCGACACCGTGCAGACGCCGGACGGCTCCGTGCACGTCGTGATCGGCGACGTCTGCGGGCACGGGCCCGACGAGGCGGCGCTCGGCGTGGCCCTGCGCATCGCCTGGCGCACGCTGGTGCTGGCCGGGCGGACCGACGAGACGATGCTGCGCACGCTCGACGCGCTCCTGCGCGCCGAGCGCAAGGCCCCCGAAATCTTCACCACGCTCTGCACGGCCACCATCGCCCCCGGCCTGGGGTACGCGAGGATGCACGTGGTCGGCCACCCCCCTCCGGTGCTGGTACGCGACGGTCACGTCGAGGTGGTGTGCGACGCGCCCTCCGGTCCGCCGCTCGGCATCTTCCCCGACGTGGAGTGGCGGGTCATCGACGTCCCGCTGGGCGAGGAGTGGACGATGATGCTCTACACCGACGGCCTGATCGAGGCGGCCGTGGGCGAGCCCGGCGGGGAGATCGGCGTGGACGGCCTCGTCGAGCTCGTACGCGCCCACGGTGACATCGATCTCGACCGGCTCATCACCCACGTCGGCACGCTGAGTGACGACCTGGCCGTGGTGCTGCTCGCCAGGAGGAGAGCATGAGCATCCACCCGCTGCCACCCGCTCGTGAGCCCACGGGGCTGGGCCGGCTGCCGGTCGCCCGCTGGTTCCTGTTCGTCGGGGCGATCGCCGCTCTCGCGTTCGTGGCCGGGGTCACGGTCGTCCTGCTGATGAGCGCCAGGACCATGGAGCTGTCCCCGCCTCCCGAGGTGGCCGCGCAGCTCACCCGGCTGAACCACGCGCTGATCGTGGTGTTCGGGGTGCTGCTCGCCTGCGGCGTCGGGCTGGCGTTCATCGTGCGCCACGCGGTGCTGAACCCCGTCGAGCGGCTCACCACGCAGGTGCGTACGGTCGCCGCCGGCGACTTCGACCACGTCCTGTACGTCGACCGGCCGGCGGAGCTGGCCGAGCTGGCCAGCCACGTCGACTCCATGCGCGACCGCATCGTCGCGGCCTGGCGGGTGGCCGCCGACCAGAGCGAGGAGCTGCGTAGGTCGAACGGCGAGCTGGAGCAGTTCGCCTACGTCGCCAGCCACGACCTGCAGGAGCCGCTGCGCAAGGTCGCCAGCTTCAGCCAGATGCTGGAGCAGCGCTACGGCCCGCAGCTCGACGATCGGGCCAAGCAGTACATCCACTACGCGGTCGACGGCGCCAAGCGCATGCAGCTGCTCATCAACGATCTGCTCGACTTCTCCAGGGTCGGCCGGGTGACCAGCGAGAAGACCCCTGTCGAGTCGGGCATGGCATTGGAGGCGGCGCTGGAGAACCTCTCGGCCATGGTCGAGGAGACCGGCGCCACGGTCACCCACGACGAGCTGCCCAGGGTCACCGGCAACCGGATGCAGCTCACCCAGCTCTTCCAGAACCTGATCGAGAACGCCGTGAAGTTCCGCTCCGAGGAGCCTCCGCGGGTCCACATCGGGGCGGAGAGGTCGGGCGACATGTGGGAGTTCAGCTGCTCCGACAACGGCATCGGGGTGGAGCCGAAGTACGCCGACCGCATTTTCCTGATCTTCCAGCGGCTGCACCCCCGGGACGTGTACCCAGGTACCGGGATCGGGCTCGCGCTGTGCCGCAAGATCGTCGAGTATCACGGTGGCAGACTGTGGCTGGACGGCGACACGGAGGGCGGGGGCACGACGTTCCGCTGGACACTACCTGGGGCTGGAGGCCGATCATGACTGACGTGCGACCGATCGACGTTCTCCTGGTGGAGGACGATCAGGGTGACATCTTGCTGACGAAGGAGGCGTTCGACCACAACAAGGTGCGCAACCGCCTCAACGTGGTCAACGACGGCGAGCAGGCGCTGGCCTACCTGCGCAGGGAGGGCGAATACCGCGACGCGACCCGCCCCGACCTCATCCTGCTCGATCTCAACCTGCCGAGGAAGAGCGGCAGCGAGGTGCTGCGGGAGGTCAAGGACGACCCGGCGCTGCGTACGATCCCCGTGGTGATCCTGACGACGTCGGAGGCGGAGGAGGACATCCTGCACAGCTACCGGCTGTACGCCAACGCGTACGTGTCCAAACCAGTGGACTTCGAGCAATTCATCCGAGTTGTCCGACAGATTGATAATTTTTTTGTAACGGTGGTTAAACTTCCCACCTCGGGGCAGCGCCTGTGACGCGGCTACGTGACAGGAATCACAGCGAGTCATCGAAATTGTGAGTGACCCGGCTCACTAAACTCGATCCTGTCGTCGTAACGTATCCCCCACCAATGCGCGCCTGAGCGGAGATCGCCATCCGCGCGCCCAGCGAATACGAGAACCACGGACCCCTGCGCGATGGGTCCGCGGGAGGTGGAGAGGTCCGCGATGACCCAAACGACGCCCGAAGCACCAGCGAGAAGGCAGCGTGCCCAGGTCAAGGTGCGCACGCTGCGCACCGACCGATGGTGGCTCGTACCGCTAGTGACGTTCTTCGGGCTCAGCTCATTCCTTGTCTACGGCGTGTGGGCGATCCTCGACACGAGCAACTTCGTCGAGCCCTACATCGCCCCGTTCGCCGCGCCCTGCCTGACGACCCAGGAGGTCTGCGAGGGCGCGCGGCTGTTCGGATGGGCGCCCATCGGCGACTGGTACGCACTCCCGCCGGGGCTGCTGATCCTCGGCCTGCCCGGCGGATTCCGGCTGACGTGCTACTACTACCGCAAGTCCTACTACCGCTCGTTCTGGCTGTCGCCGGCCGCGTGCGCGGTGCAGGAGCCGCACGGGAAGTACACCGGTGAGACCCGGTTCCCGCTGATCATCCAGAACATCCACCGCTACTTCTTCTACTTCGCGGTGGTGATCGGCGCCATCCTCACCTACGACGCCGTCCTGGCCGTGGTGCACAAGCCGCTGGGTCTCGGCTCGTGGATCATGATCCTCAACGCCGTGCTCATCCTCGGCTACACCTTCGGCTGCCACTCGTGCCGCCACATCACCGCGGGCAGGCTCAACCACTTCTCCCGTCACCCGCTTCGCTACCGGGCCTGGACGTTCGTCTCCAAGCTCAACGCCAAGCACCAGCAACTCGCGTGGGCCTCGATGTTCTCCGTCATGGGCGCCGACCTCTATGTGCGACTGGTCGCCAAGGGCATCATCGCCTTCCCGTACGCGTAAGGACCAGCTTCAGTGGAAAACTCGCTAAACACAGAGCGTCACGAGTACGACGTCGTCGTCATCGGCGCGGGCGGCGCCGGTCTGCGGGCCGCGATCGAGGCGCGCCAGCAGGGCAAGCGCACGGCGATCGTGTGCAAGTCGCTGTTCGGCAAGGCGCACACCGTCATGGCCGAGGGCGGCGCGGCCGCCGCGATGGGCAACGTCAACTCCGACGACAACTGGATGGTGCACTTCCGTGACACCATGCGGGGCGGCAAGTTCCTCAACAACTGGCGGATGGCCGAACTGCACGCCAAGGAGGCGCCCGACCGCGTCTGGGAGCTCGAGGCCTGGGGCGCCCTGTTCGACCGCACCAAGGACGGCAAGATCAGCCAGCGGAACTTCGGCGGGCACGAATACCCGCGGCTCGCCCACGTGGGCGACCGTACCGGCCTGGAGATGATCCGCACCCTGCAGCAGCGCGTCGTCGCGCTCCAGCAGGAGGACTACGAGACGCACGGCGACTACGAGGCCTACATCAAGGTCTTCGCCGAGTGCACGGTCACCCGGCTGCTCAAGGACGGCGACGCGGTCTCCGGCGCGTTCGGCTACTGGCGCGAGACGGGCAACTTCATCCTCTTCGACGCGCCGGCCGTCGTACTGGCCACCGGCGGCATCGGCAAGTCGTACGTCGTGACCTCCAACTCCTGGGAGTACACCGGCGACGGGCACGCCCTGGCCCTGCTCGCCGGCGCCAACCTGATCAACATGGAGTTCATCCAGTTCCACCCCACGGGGATGGTCTGGCCGCCGTCCGTGCGCGGCATCCTCGTCACCGAGTCCGTCCGCGGTGACGGCGGCGTGCTGCGCAACTCCGAGGGCAAGCGCTTCATGTTCGACTACGTCCCCGACGTGTTCAAGGACAAGTACGCCACCAGCGAGGAAGAGGGCGACCGCTGGTACACCGACCAGGCCAACAACCGGCGCCCGCCGGAGCTGCTGCCGCGTGACGAGGTGGCCCGCGCGATCAACGCCGAGGTCAAGGCCGGTCGCGGCTCGCCCCAGGGCGGCGTCTTCCTCGACGTGTCCACCCGGCTTCCCGCCGAGGAGATCAAGAAGCGGCTGCCGTCGATGTACCACCAGTTCAAGGAGCTGGCCGACGTCGACATCACCGCCGAGCCCATGCAGGTGGGCCCGACCTGCCACTACATCATGGGCGGCGTCGAGGTCTCGGCCGACACCGGCGCGGCGGCCGTACCCGGTCTGTTCGCGGCCGGCGAGGTCTCCGGCGGCATGCACGGCTCCAACCGGCTGGGCGGCAACTCGCTGTCCGACCTGCTGGTGTTCGGGCGCCGGGCGGGCGCGGGCGCGGCGGCGTACGTCGACGGGCTCGCCGGCCGGCCGAAGGTCGCCGACGAGGCGGTCGAGGCGGCCCGCGAGGAGGCGCTCGCGCCGCTCGGACGCAGCGGCGAGAACCCCTACGAGGTGCACCACGAGCTGCAGCGCACCATGAACGAGCTGGTCGGCATCATCCGCAAGCCCGACGAGATCTCCGAGGCGCTCCAGGTCGTGGAGAAGCTGAAGGAGCGCGTGGCGCTGGTCGGCGCGGCCGGCTCGCGCATCTACAACCCCGGCTGGCACCTCGCGATCGACCTGCGCAACATGGTGCTGGTCTCGGAGTGCGTGGCGCGCGCCGCGCTGCTGCGCGAGGAGAGCCGCGGCGGGCACACCCGCGACGACTTCCCCGGGATGAACCCGGAGTGGCGCCGCAAGCTGCTCGTCTGCTCCACCGAGGACGGTTCGGTCCACGTCGAGGAGAAGGTCCAGCCGCGCATGCGTGACGACCTGATCGGTCTCTTCGAACGCGACGAGCTGAGCAAATACCTCACCGACGAAGAGATGACCGAGTTCGACGGGATAGCGAAGTCATGAGCTACAAGGCAAAGTTCAAGGTCTGGCGCGGTGAGGGCGGCGAAGGCAAACTCGAGGACTTCACCGTGGAGGTCAACGAGGGCGAGGTCGTCCTCGACATCATCCACCGGCTCCAGGCCACGCAGGCACCCGACCTGGCCGTGCGCTGGAACTGCAAGGCGGGCAAGTGCGGCTCGTGCAGCATGGAGATCAACGGCAAGCCGCGCCTGGGCTGCATGACCCGGATGTCCACCTTCAGCGAGGACGAGACCATCACGGTCACGCCGATGCGCACGTTCCCCGTCATCAAGGACCTCGTCACCGACGTGTCCTACAACTACCAGAAGGCCCGGGAGGTCCCGTCCTTCACGCCGCCGGCCGACGTCCGGCCCGGCGAATACCGGATGAAGCAGGTCGACGTCGAGCGGTCCCAGGAGTTCCGCAAGTGCATCGAGTGCTTCATGTGCAACAACATCTGCCACGTGATCCGCGACCACGAGGAGAACAAGACCAACTTCTCCGGTCCGCGGTTCCTCATGCGGATCGCCGAGCTCGACATGCACCCGTACGACGTGGCGGACCGGCAGGAGACGGCCCAGGAGGAGCACGGGCTCGGCTACTGCAACATCACCAAGTGCTGCACCGAGGTCTGCCCCGAGCACATCAAGATCACCGACAACGCGCTGATCCCGATGAAGGAGCGCGTCGTCGACCGCAGGTACGACCCGCTGGTGTGGCTGGGCAACAAGATCTTCAAGCGCAGTTCCTCCTCGTAGGGCGCTGACACACGGAAGGCGGGGGCCGGATCGTCCGGCCCCCGCCTTCGTGGTTCGTACGTGCCGCTCTACTTCTTACGGCCCCAGCGGCGCTTGCGCTTGGCATCGCCCGGCGGGGTCTCCTGGGCGGGTTCCTGCGCGGGTTCCTGCCCCTCCTGAGCGCCCGCCGGCTGCTCCTCCGGCGTCGGCTGGTCCGGCAGGGGCTGGACCGCGGTCACCTCGCCGTCGGCGGGCAGGTAGGGCGGCGGGTCGTAGTCGGCGCCGCCGCGGGCGGGCGGCTCGAACAACGAGGCCGGCTGGCCCTGCCAGGGCTCCGCGTCGCCCGGCTCCGCCGCCGAGGCCGGCGGGATCGGGCGTTCCTTGTCGTCCTCGTACGGGCTCGCGCCGCCCGGCGGGATGTCCGCCGGCGGGATCACCGGCTCGAACGGGTCACGGAATTCGCTCTGCTTGGGCGGCTCGTGGCTGTAGGAGCCGAACTCGTCCGGGCGCAGCACCACCGGCTCCTCCGCCTGGGGCGGCTCCGGCTGCGGGTAGTCCTGCGGCGGGGCCGGCTGCGGCTCCTGGTAGACGGCGCCGTACTGCACCTGGCCGCCCGGGTAGGTCTGCACCGGGACGAAGCTGATGATCGGCGCGTACGCCGTGCCGCCCGGATAGCCGGGGGCGGGGAAACCCGCCGTGGCGTAGCCGGGGCCCGCCGGGTAACCGCCGCCCGGAGGCATCTCCGGGTGACCCGCCGGCCCCGCCTTGCGTACCGCCGCCGCGTGCGCCATCCGGCGCAGCCGTCCCTCGAAGATGAGCACCGCGAAGAGCGCGAGCAGCACCAGCACCAGCGCGGGGATGCTGAGCTTCTGCGTCAGCGTGCGCTGGTCGAACTCGGGCGCCGCGTTCCGCAGTTCCAGCGGCACCTCCTCGGAGGAGGCGGGCGGCGTCTCGCTTGGCAGCGGGTCGGTCGGCGTGTCGGTCGGCGCGACGGCCGGCATCTCCACGCTCTCCTCGGGAGTGGCGGTGGCGGAGGTGCTGGGCGGCACCTCGACGCTCTGCGTGGGCAGCGGCTGCGGCGGCGGCTGCTGCGGAGTCGACGGCGTGGCGCTCGGCGTCGGGGTCTTGGTGGACTTCGTCGGCGTGGGGCTCTTCTTGGTCTTCGTAGGAGTCGCGGTGACGGTCTGAGTGATCGTCGTCTCCGGGTCCGGCTCCTCCTCCGGCTCGTCGGGCTGCGGCTCGCCGGCCGTCGCCGTGACCGTCACCGTGGTCTCGGGATTCTCCGGGTACGCGTCGCACACCTCGCCGGGATTGCACCCCTCGACAGGGTCGTACGCTGAGGCAGAGGCGCTGGCGCCCTGCACGACGAACGGAGCCGCTCCCGCACCGGCCAGGCCCAGCGCCAGGACGATCGCGGACACGGCCGTCGCTCGTGTGCGTGCCACCGTTGTCCTCCGCACAGTCCCGAAACCATGGTCAAGGAAATCCTAGCCGGGTCAAAGTAACAGTAAAGACCGATTTACATCTCCAATTTCCGGTTACGTCCTCGTTGTACCGTGACAATGAGCCGCAATGCCCCCAGCAGCACTCCGACGGCCGCGGCCGTCAACAGGAAACCCGGCACGCCGTCCACGATGCTGACCCGCTCCTCGGGGGGCACCCGTTTCGCCGACGACACCATTTCGAACGGCAACGGCGCCGATCCTGGGCCCGCGGCCGGCGGGAAAGAAACCTCAGGCGGCGGTACGTCTCCCCCCATCGCCTGGGCACCGTCGTTCCACGGCTCCCCGAACCCCTCAGGCAACGGCTGGGACCCCACCATCCCCCGGGATCGGGTCGAGCCCTGGGCCTGCGCGGTCGTACGGACCTGGGCGGCGCCCTGAGAGCGCGCGGGGGTCGCCTTGTGAGCCGGCACGAACGCCTGAGGCTGCGCGGACGCCTGTCCCTGCACGGGCCCTTGCGACTGCACAGGCACGGCCCCCTCCTGCGACCGCACAGGCACGGCTCCTGCCACCGCCCCCTGCGACTGCACAGCCCCGGCCTCCGGCGCCGCCCCTTGCGAATCCGCAGCCTCAGGCACCGACCCTCCCGAATCCGCAGCCTCCGCCACCGACCCCCGCGAATGCACAGCCCCCGGCACTGATCCTCCCGAATCCGCGGCCCCCGGCACCGCCCCCCGGGAATCCGCAGCCTCCGGCGTCACCCCTCGCGAATCCGCGGCCCCCGGCACCGATCCCCGCGACCGCACATGCCCGGCCTCCGGCATCGCGCCCTGCGACCGCACATGCCCCGTCCCCGGCACCGCCCGTCGCGAATCCGCGGCCTCCGGCATCGACCCCTGCGGGCGCACGGGCGCGGGCCCCTGAGCCCGTATCGATCCTGGCGACTCCTCGTACGCCCGAGGCTGCCCGGCCCCCCGAGACCGGCCCTCCGACTGCTGCGTGGGCCCGGCCTCCACGAGTCCACGCGCTCGTGAGCCCGACGTGCCGGGTTCGCGCACGCCGCGCCGCATCGCGAGCCGCTCCTCGTCACGCCTTTCAGGACCCCCGGGCGGCCAGACCTCCATGCCGAAACCGGGCGCCGGCCACCCGGCCGCAGGACCGGCGGGCGACCACCCGGCCACGGGACCGGCGGGCGGCGGGCCCTCCGCTCCAGGCCACACAGGTACGGGCCAGACCGGTGGCAGACCGTAGGGGCCGTCAGGGTGGTGACCCGGCAAGCGGTCCTGCGGGCCGGGAAGCACATCAGCGTCACCGCGGCGACCGGACGACACGGCGTTCCTGACCCGCGTGGTGGCGGTGCCGGCCATGGTCGTCGTCAGGCCGTCACCGGAGCCGGTGCGCATCCTGGCGACCGCCGCCAGCGCGACGGCACTGGCCCCGGCCGGTGCGGTGAGCGTCACGTCGACGGACCGTTCCCCGGAGACCCTGCCCAGCGTGCACACCCGCGTTCCCGGCAGCACGCCGCCGGCCCGGGTGGAGCCGGAGTGCCCCTCCAACGCCCGCAGGGCGAGCGCCTCGGACGCCGCCTCCCCTGGGTTGCCTGGCGCGGCGGCCCGGTCCACCGTCGCGGGATCAGGCGCGGCGGCTCCGGGCCGGGCACGCCCCGTTCCGGCGCCGAAGGGCCCGGCACGCGCCGTTCCGACGTCAGTGGGCTGGGCACGCCCCGTTCCGGCGCCGAAGGGCCCGGCACGCGCCGTTCCGACGTCAGTGGGCTGGGCAGGCCCCGTTCCGGCGTCAGAGGGCCCGGCAGGCCCCGTGACGCCGGAACCGGCCGCCTCCGGGCCGTCGGAACGAGCGGGCGGCGGGACGCAGACGACGTCCGCCAGCGCCTCCGCCGGGCTGGCCGCCACCGCGACCCTGGCGCCCCTGCCCATCCCGTTCAGCCGTACCTTGAACCGCTGGACGTCCCCCGTCCTGACCCACTTGCCCGTGCCCTCGGACCCCTTGATCCGCTCGAGCACCAGCGACACCCCGGTGGCCCCCACGGGCACACACGGAACCGCCGTCAGAAGCAGGGCCCCGGCAATGATCCAGCCACGCCGCATCATGGCCACTCCCCCGTTGCGACAAATCACACCGAGTCATCATCATGTCACACAGAGTGAGTGGATTGTCACCGGGGCAGCAGGTTCTCCACGGTCTTCATGATGGGCAGGTCCGCGCCCAGCCAGTCGACGTCGTAATAGTCGCCGGGACCGAGCCACCGCAGCGCCAGGTGCTCCTTGGCTTCGGGCACGCCCGAGACCAGGGAACACAGCCACACCTTCATGACGTACCCCGGCGACAGCGGCCACTCACCGCCGACACGTTCGCCCACCGCGATCTCGACGCCGAGCTCCTCGCGGCACTCGCGTACGAGCGCGGCCCGCTCGTCCTCGCCGGGATCCACCTTCCCGCCGGGGAACTCCCACCCGCCGGCCAGCGCCGCCGGTTCGGCGCGCTGTGCTGCGAGCACCCGGCCGCCGGGGGCGACGATCACCGCGGCCACGACCATGACCGTGCTCATCACGTCACGTTCCTCACAGGGATGGATTGCGGAGCTTCTTCAGCTGTTCGAGCACGTCGGGGTTCTGCAGGGGACGGGTGAAGCCCACCCGGTTCGTACGGGCCTGGTAGCTGGTGACCTTGATCGGCCCGCAGAGCCGGCAGCGGGCCTCCAGCATCTTGCCCTTGGACACGACCAGGCCGACGTGACCGGGGTTGTTCGCGGACGTGCCGGGACCGGAGTTGAAGAACACCAGGTCGCCCGGCTGCTCCTCCCCTTCCTGGACCTTCACGCCGAACGGCCACTGCACGAACGTCGTACGCGGGATCACCAGCCCCGCCGCCCGGTAGGCCGCGTAGATGACGCCCGAGCAGTCGAACGCGTCGGGCCCCGTGCCGCCCCACAGGTACGGCTTGCCCCGCTGGTCCAGCGCGTACTTCAGGATCTTGGCCACGACGTCGCTCGGCGCCGCCTCGATCAGCGGGTCGTCGCACTCCTCCGAAGCCTGCGGCGGGACCTTCACCTCGCCCGACTTGCCGTACTTTCTGGCGATCTCGACAACCTGGTCGACGTACCACCAGGCCCGGTTGTAGACGAACAGCGCCCGCCGCACGTTCTCGGGCGCGCCGTTGCGCTTGAGCATCTTCGCCGCGCCCAGGATGGCGTCGGCGGGGTTGTAGACGTCGCCCACGCCGTCGCCGTCGCCGTCGGAGGCGTAGCCGTTGAAGTCGGACGACATCGCGATCCTGGCCTTGCCGCCCCATGTGGAGATCAGGAACTGCATCGGCCCGGCGGCGCCCGCGTGGTTGGTGCCGTTCTTGACGCCCGGCAGGTCGGAGCGGCCGTGGTCGGTCTCGCGCTTGCCCACGGCGGCCAGGATGTTCCACTGCACGCCGATCTTCTTGCCGTGCTTCTTGTACAGCTCCAGGTAATCGCCGGGGATGTCGGAGCTGCCCGAGTCGGACACCTCCTCCACCTGCGTGTCGTCCTCGCAGTCGACCGAGGTGCCGCCTCCCGAGATGAAGGACGGCAAGGAGATCAGCAACATCGGCGAGAGGATGACCGCCACCAGGATCAACGCCCCGGCGAGGCCGATCACGAGAGCGAGACGCGTACCTTTCACTGAAGAATGTCTCCCTCCTGGCCCTCGGTCGCCGGGCGGAGGTCGAAGACCCGCCAGTCGGCTCCCTGCTGGCTCACCGTGACCGCGAACTCCTCGTCCTGCCGCTTGTCTCCGCTCTTCGCGGCGACCTGCCGGGTGGTGCTGATCACGAAGACGACGGAGGTCTTCTCGACCTGCCTGATCTCCTTCAGCCTGGCCGTGGCCGTGGAGACGATCTCGTCGTCGCGGTTCTGCTCGATCGTGCCCGCAGAGGAGACGGTCCTGGCCAGCTCGTTGCCGAACTCGGCCGTCGTGTACGCCTTCAACCGCGCCGCGTAGGCCGCCGGATCCTCGTCGTGGCGGAACGTGCCGTACTCGGCGGCGAACCGCTCGGCCAGGTCCGCCGCCGCGGCGAGCTGCTCCTTCTGCATGGGCAGGTAGGAGTAGACGTCGAACGGCTCGGCGCTCGCGGTCGCCAGCGGCGTGCTCGACACCGCCGGTGTGACGGCCGCGGAGGTCGCCTCCGGCGCGGGCTCCGCCGGTTCCTCCATCGAGGGCCCGATCGTCAGGTAGACGCCGACCGCGGCGACGACCACGACGATGACGGCGAAGGCGAGCCCGCGCCTGTCACCTGGCTGTGCCATGTTCAGTCCTTGTCGGGGGAGTTCGGCTTGAGCCAGAACGGCACGGAGGGGCTGTCACCTCCGGAGCCGCCGCCGTCGCCGCCGCTGCGCAGCCAGAGCGGGGGCGCCTCCGAGGAGCGCGACGGCGACTCGCCGGACGTGAAGATCCGGGGGCCTGCCTGGCCACCGCGCGGGCCTGCCTGGCCGCGGCCACCGCCCCCGCCGGACCGCGAACCGCCGGACCGGCCTGAGCCGTTTGAGCCGCCGAACAGCCCGCCGCCGGAGCCGCGCGACCGCGTGCCGCCGGACCCGCCGAACCTGGACCCGCGCGAGGAGCCGGACGAGCCGTTACGGGAGCCGCCCGACGATCCGCCGCGCCGTGCCCAGCCGCCGCCGGACCCGCCGCCGAACCAGCCCCCGCCGGAGCCGCCCGAACCCGCGGAACCGCCGGAGCCCGAACCCGCGCCCGCGCCCGCCATGCCTCCGGAACCGCCTCCGGAACCGCCAGGACCGCCGCCTCGCCGGACACCGCCCGCCCCGCCGCGCGTGCGGGTGGGCGTGCCCAGGTTGAGCGGTGGTGCCGTACCCCTGCGTGGTTCGAGCGGCGCCCTGGTCGACGCCTTGCCGCCCTGCTGGTCGGTGTCGAGGGGCGCCGCCGTGGCGGGCACGCGGGTGCCGGAGGGAGTGCCCTCGCCCTCCTCGGCGCGTACCCTGGCCTGCCCGGTCGCCGCCGTGGCCGCCACCCCGGCCGGGTTGGCCGCGGCCGCCGCCCTGATGACCGGCTCGGCCTTGCGCAGCCCCCAGCGTCCGATCCTGGCCGACGCGACCGGCGGCAGCACGCCCGCGGAGCGTTCGAGCACGGACGAGCCGGCCGCCTCGCCGAGCATGCGAGTGGTGACCGTGTGGCCGTTCAGCGAGGCGAACAGGTGCTGGAACGGACGGCGGTAGAAGAACACCGCGATCGTCAGCAGGGCCATGAACAGCACCTGCAACCCCCATGGCATGGCCGTGGAGATGATCAGCGCGTAGCCGTACACGAGCACGCTGAGCACGATCGTCAGGACCGCCTGTCTCAGCAGCGTGCCGACGAGCATCTCCACCCAGCGCATGGCGATGATGCGCCCGCTGCCCGGGTGCACGCCGATGAGCAGGAAGATCGGCCCGAGGATGAGCAGCAGCAGGAAACCCACCTTCAGCACCAGCAGCGACACCGCCACCAGGAAGATGAGCGTGCCGGCCACCAGCGCGGCGATGAACGCGCCGACGGCCACGCCCAGCCGGTTGGACCAGTCCCTGCCGGAGAAGACGGTGTAGCGGGGGTCGTTCCGCAGTTGCGAGGCCAGTTCCGCGTACTCCGACTGGCGGGCTCCCACGTCGGGCGCGGGCTGGCCCGCGACGGCGGGCGGGATCGACTGGATCTCCAGCATCTTGCGGCCGAAGTCGCGCACGATGGGCTGCTGCGGGTCGGAGGTGCCGAACTGGCCCACCAGCCACGGCTTGCAGACCAGCGTCGACCACAGCGCGTCGGCGTTCTGCTCGACGCCCGGGGTGCCGGTCTGGCCGTAGCCGCCCGGCTTGAGCTCGGGACTGCTGTCGCCGGGAGGCGGCAGGCAGGACGCCCCGCCCGCGCCGGGAAGGCCGGAGAACGCCGAGTTGACGACCTCGCCGGTCTTGTCGGTGACCACCTTGCCGAGCCCGGTGAAGTCACCCGGCCTGCTGAAGAACCAGACCGCCACGGTGACCGCGAGCACCATCCAGATCACGCCCTCGGCGGTCGTGGTGGCCCGCTTGCGGATCAGGCCGTACCAGGCCAGCCAGATCGCACCGATGATCACGATCGGGCGGAGCAGCGGCCAGTACATCGCGTCGGCCAGGCTCGTGACGATGTCGTCGACCACGTCCTTGATCGACTGGAGCGGCCCCTCGGTCGCGGCCGCCTGATAGGTGGTGATCGTCAGCCGGTCGACGGCCTTGGCGGCGGTGAAGATGCCGTTGGCCCACATGTTGCCGAGCACGGCGACGTAGTCGGAGCAGCCCAGTTCGTGGGTGTGCCAGAACTGGCCGCTCATGCCGAACTGGCCGTAGTTGGTGCTCGGAGGCTGCGCCCCGCCCTCGGGAGGCGGAGGCTGGATCATGCCGTCGGTGCCGCCGCCGATCACCTCGGGCGCGAGCGCGCCCGACAGGTCGCAGGGGGCCGCGGCAGCGGGGGCGGACACGCCTCCCACCACGACGGGCACCACGAGCACGGCGGTGACGAGCGCGAACGCCAGCGCGAGTCGTCGGGATAGCCGGACCTTCATGACCGTACCTCCTGCGCTCTGCCCACGCCCCCCTGAAGATCATCATGCCCGTCGGCGACGGGTTTGTCGTGTGTGGGGTTCGTGTCGAGCCAACGGAGAAGTTCTTCGGAGATCAGGTCTACTCCGATGCGGCCCGCCCTGCCATCCAGATCACGGAATACGCATTCGCCGTTTCCGAGCGAGCGCAGCACGGCCTTGTGCTCTTCCGACGGCTCCACCCCGAGCAGGGACATGACGTGGTCCACCTCCACCCGTTCGGTGGACCTGAACGCGAACACGGACGACAGGCAGTTGGTCACCTGCTCGTTCAGCAGGTCTCCCGCGTTCTGCGAGACCAGCACCAGAGCGGTGTTGCGGGAGCGGCCCATCCGGCTGACCTCGGGCACCAGCTTGGCGCCCTCGGGCGTGGAGGTGATCGCCCACGCCTCGTCCAGGAAGATCGCCTTCGGGGCGCGCCGGTCGAGGCCGTTCATCAGCCTGCGCGCGAACTGGGAGACCAGGTAGAGCAGCGCCACCGACAGCCGCTGCTCGTAGGAGTAGTCGTCCCTCGTCGTGGCCACGTCGGGCAGCGTCAGGCCGCCCAGCGTGAACACGGTCGTCCACCCCTCCGTGTCGATCTGGTCGCCGCCGGAAGGGTCGAAGCAGAGCCTGGCCAGGTGCATCTCCGACATGGAGCGCAGCACCGCGCCGAGGTTCTTCGACGCGGCGTCGTCCGCCCGCTCCAGGAAGTCGACGACCTTGCCGAGCGACGGGTCGGGCGCGTTCGACACCGCGGCCACCGCCTGGATCATCGCCGACTCGCGCTCCTCCGACATCCGGGGCAGCAGCAACCGCAGCGTCTCGGTGGCCATCGTCTTCTTCGCCGCGATGTCGTCGCCGAACGAGAACGGGTCGAGCAGCCCGGGCGCGGCCGAGCCGAGCGGGATGATGCGCGCCTTGCGGCCCCGCTTGTCGAGCAGCCGTACGAGGGACTCCGCGTCGCCCTTCGGGTCGATCACCGCGACCGTCACGCCGCGCAACGCCATCTGATAGATCATCAGCAGCGCCAGCGTCGTCTTGCCGCCGCCCGGCTCGCCGGTGATCGCGATGGCGGTCGGCCGGTTACGGCTGGCCGCCAGCAGCGGGTCGAAGTGCACGATGCTGCGCGCCCTGCCCACCGTCTCCCCGATGTACGGGCCCAGCCAGCCCTCGCTGCCGTCGTCGAGCCGGTCGCCGAGGTCGACCGTCGCCGTGGCCATGCCACCCGCGATCGTACGCAGCGGCTGGCGCTGGGCGTAGGCGTTGACCTGCACCTTCTCCCCCGGCAACGCCTCGCAGAACAACGAGAACTGGTCGCCGGTCGAGTTGACCACGTCGATGCCCATGTCGCGGTAGTGCTCGACGACCGCCTCCACCCGCTGCACGCAGATGTCCTCGGTCGGCGCCGACACGATCAGGCGGTGCCAGCCGTACACGAACGGCAGCCGCTCCTTCGTGATGCCGTGTTCCAGCATCCGGGCGGCGTCGATCTGCTCGGCCAGCGCCAGCGGCGCCTCCGCGCCCGCCTCCCGGATGTGGTGGTCCATGTCGCGGGCGTGCGCCAGCTTCCGCGCGACGTCCTTCGACGCCTTGACCGGCGGGATCAGCCGCATCCGCGACGAGACCTCCACGGGGAAGGCGAGCTGGTCGGCGAAGTGCATCCACGGCTCGCCGTCGGGGAACGGCATGAGGTCGGGGAAACGCGCGAACGACAGATGGGCGACGTACGACTCGCCCTGCGGCTGCACGATCCGCAACAACGACCTGCCGTTGTGGATCTCGCCCTCGACCAGCGCCTCGATCTCGCCCTTGCCCCAACGCCGCTTCGGGCTCGCCGACGGCGGCGGATCGCCCAGCGCGCCCGCGGCCGCGTGCCGGAACAACCACGCCACCTCCACGGAGGTCGCGTGCCTGGCGTAGAGCGCACTCGACGCCAGCGCCCTGCCGAGCCGCTCCGCCTGCTCCGTCCACCGCCCGATCTCGCTGTCGGGCACGTGGTCGTCCTCCATGCCGAGCGTCTTCTCGGTCTTCTGGTAGAAGCCGAGGAGCTGGCTGAGCACGCCGCTGCCGAGCTGCTTGCCGCGCGGCCCGAGCCGCACGCCGAGGTAGACCTCCTTCGACCAGAAGTCCTTCGCCCAGACGTGCCGGTACATCTCCTCCAGATAGTCGCGCCAGCCGGGCCCCTCGTCGGAGGTGGTGTTGAGCGCCATGGCCCACTCCGCCGCGGGGTAGGTGCGGTGTGCGACCCTCAGATGCACCTCGGCGTCGGGCATCCTGATCGCCGCCAGCGCGATCGTGATGTTGGTCGCCAGCGCCTCGCGCTCCTCGGGCGTGACGAACTCGTAGCTGACCGTCGGGAGTCTGAAGTACGCCCATGCGCAGGTGTCCGTGAGCAGGATGCGGTCGTCGAAATAGCGGACCGCGAGGCGCTGGTGCGCTCGTGACGCCCTGCTCATGCCGCCCCCTCAGCGCATGAACGGGCTGTGCCTGCTCGCTTGTTCACTTATCGCTCACCGATTCTCGTGCCCGGGGGGTCACTCGCCAACTCCTCTTCGCTCGGTCGGACGGTCTGTGCCTGTGCCGCGAAGCCCGCTATCACCACGCCGGCGAGGGCGAGGTAGGCCCTCCGCCCGGCCGCGCGCAACTGCCCGGGGTCGACGACGTCCGCGCCGCCCGGCGCCAGATCGTCCTCCCAGGGGACCCTGACGATGGCCCGGCATCTGCCTCTGGCCACCGCCTCCGCCTGCTCGACGTCGGCCATCGAACGCCTGC
The DNA here is from genome assembly GCF_004352805.1 of Nonomuraea mesophila. Classification (NCBI taxonomy): domain Bacteria; kingdom Bacillati; phylum Actinomycetota; class Actinomycetes; order Streptosporangiales; family Streptosporangiaceae; genus Nonomuraea; species Nonomuraea mesophila. Next base: position 1,283 of record NZ_SMLD01000065.1, on the reverse strand, counting down.
TCACGCCGTTCACCACCATCACCGCACGCCTGCGCAGCTCCGCGCAGCCGTGCCCGTCGAGCCACTCGTACGTCATCGCCACCGCCTCGGACGCCTCCTCGCTCGCCGGGACCACGAGCACGAGCTGGTCGGCGTACGGCAGGACCCGTGCCGCCAGCGCGGCGGCCGGGTCGATGACGGCCAGCTTGTAGTGGCGGTCCAGCAGGCGCATCGACTCGCCCAGCCGGTGGTCGGAGAACAGGGACCGGTCCGCGAGCCGCTGTTCGGCGCCCGCGTCGGTGTCGGCGCTGATCACCTCCAGGCCGGAGGCCGTCCTCGTGGTGTATCCGCGCATGGAGCGGTAGCCGCTGACCCGGTCGAGGCCGGACAGCAGCGAGGTGAGCGTCTCAGGGGTCTCCAGCTCGATCTTGCTGGTCAGGGTGCTGCCGCCGGTGTTGGCGTCGACGGCCACTACCCTGTCCTCGCGGTAGCGGGCGAAGGTGTGGCCGAGCATGAGCGCGGTCGTGCTCTGCCCCGCGCCGCCGGTGCAGCCCAGTACGACGACCCTGCGGCTGCCGCCGAACACGGCCCTCGCCCTGGCCTCGTCGATCTCCGACCCGTCCGTGCGTACGCCGCCCCCGCCGACCACCACCTGGGCGATCCGCCTCCAGCCGCCGGAGTCGCGCCCGACCACCGACTCGACCCGGCGCACCCGGCCCTCGCCGGGGCGCGGAACGGGCACCGGCGGCACCAGCTCGCCGCCCCGGCCGGGCTCACCGCGCAACGGCGGCGCATCCTGCCCGCGCCCGCCCGGCCGCGCACCCCGCCGCCCCGCCTGGGGGTCACCGTCGGGCCCGGCGTCGTGACGGCTCGCCGCCGCGTCGCGGCCGCCGGTCGTGCCGGGGGTGGTGGGTTCTTCGCTGGTCGTGCCCGAGAGGGCGCGATCTCTACCGGTCGTGCCGGAGGTGGCCCGATCTCCGCCGGTCGTGCCGGAGGTGGTGGGTTCTTCGCCGGTCGTCCTGTCCGGTCCGCCGAACCCGCCGACCGGGACCAGCGTCGGCCTCGCCCGGCCGCCGGTCGCCTGGTCCTTCGCCGGGGTCTCCTGGCCGCCCGCCGTTTCGCGTACGTCTTCCGCGCCCTGGCCGGACGGTTCCCCTTCCTGAACCGCGTCCGGCGCACTCCCGGACCCGTCAGACACGTCCTGCCCGGCACCGGCGTCCACGGTCTCTTCCGCGTCATCCACGGCGGAGGGAACGTCGGCGGCCTCGGCACCCGCAGCCGGTGGGGTGGGGGTGGCTTCCATC
>NZ_SMLD01000064.1:0-46934 GCF_004352805.1 Nonomuraea mesophila | reverse complement strand
GCTTCCGCCCGCGCCGCCTCGGTGGCTGAGCCGGGCGCCGGGGAGCCTGCGCTGGTCAAGGTGAGCTTCGGCTATCCCGGCCGGGCGGAGCCGGTGCTGAAGGAGGTGGACCTGCGGGTGCGGCCGGGGGAGCGGCTGGCCGTGGTCGGGCTGAACGGCGCGGGCAAGACCACCCTGGTCAAGCTGCTCGCCGGCCTGTACGCCCCTCAGAGCGGCACCGTCGGCACCGCCCGGGACGCCGCCGTGGTCTTCCAGGACTTCGCCCGCTACCCGCTGCCGCTGCGGGACAACGTCCGCCTGGGCGCGCCCGCGCACGGGGGGACGGACGCCGACGTGCTGGCCGCGCTGGCCGCCGTCGACGCGCTCGACCTGCTCGAAGGGCTTCCGCACGGGCTGGACACGCCACTGTCGCGCTCGTTCACGGGCGGGCGCGACCTGTCCGGCGGGCAGTGGCAGAAGGTGGCGCTGGCCAGGGCGGTGTACGCCCTCGACGCGGGCCGCCGGATCCTGATCGTCGACGAGCCCACCGCCCACCTGGACGCGCGGACCGAGCAGGAGGTGTTCGAGCGGCTGCTGGAGCGTACGCGCGGGCGCACCCTGGTGCTCATCTCGCACCGTTTCGTCACCGTACGCCGGGCGGACCGCATCGTCGTCCTCGACGGCGGCACCGTGGCCGAGCAGGGCGGCCACGCCGAGCTGCTGGCGATGGGCGGCCGGTACGCGCGCTGGCACCGCCTCCAGACCTCCCTCATCGCGGGGACGAACCGGTGACCGCGACCCTGCGCACGCTGGTGGCACTGGCCTGGCGCACCGACCGGCGGGCCTTTCTCACCCTGACCGTCTTCCTCGCTCTCGGCGCCGTCAGCCACGGCATGGTCGGCGTCTTCCTGCGCGAGCTCACCGACGCCGCCACCGCCGGCGACGGCCTGCGGGCCTCGTCCTGGGGCCTGGCCGCGGGGGCCGCGCTGGCCACGGGCGTGGCGTTCGGCCGCGCGGAGCTGACGCTGATGGAGGAGCTGGGGGAGCGCATGGGCCTCGCCGTACAGGAGGAGATCCTCACCCTCACCTCCGGCGTGCCCACCATCGAGCATCTGGAGCGGCCCGCGTACCTGGACAGGCTGGCCACGTTGCGCGAGGAGAGCCGGCAGCTGTACTTCGCGGTGTGGGCGCTCGCGCTGGTCGGCGAGCACGCCGTGCAGATCGGGCTCGGCGTCGTGCTCGTGGCCGCCGTGCATCCGCTGCTCACGCTGCTGCTGGGCGGGGCCGTGCTGCCGTCGCTGCTGGTACGCGGCCGTGCGGCCCGCCACGTCGACGCGGCCGTCGAGCGCACCGCCGAGACGGCCAGGCTGGAGGAGCACCTGTCGCAGTCCGTCACCACGCCGGGAACGGCCAAGGAGGTACGGCTCAGCCGCGCCGCGCCCGCCCTGGAGGCGATGGCGGCGCAGCGGTGGGAGGAGGTGTCGGCGGGGTTGTCGCGGGCCAGGGTCCGCGCCGCGCTGCTCACGTTCGCCGGGTCCGGCACGTTCCTCGCCGGGTACGTGGCGGCGCTCGGCTGCGCGGCGTGGCTGGCCGCCCGGGGGCAGGCCACGGCCGGCGACGTGGTCCTGGTGGCCACCGTCGGGGTGCAGTTCGTCACCCAGGCCTCACGGCTGGCCTTCCACGTGGGGTCGGTGGCCGCCGGCCTGCGCGCCGCCGGGCGGCTGGCCTGGCTGCGCGCCTACGCCAGGACCCGTACGCCACCCGCGGCGAAGCCCGGAAGGGCCGAACCGCCCGGGAGCCTCACGTACGGCATCACGCTGCGGGACGTGTCGTTCACCTACCCCGGCACCACGAGACCCGTGCTGCACGGGATCGACCTCCGCCTGCCCGCCGGCGCGACCGTCGCGCTGGTCGGATCGCCGGGCTCGGGCAAGACCACGCTGGCCAAGCTGCTGTGCGGCCTGTATCAGCCCACGGGCGGCGAAATCCTGCTGGACGGCGTCCCGCTCCGCGACGTGCCCGCGGGGCGCTGGCGGCGCCGGATCAGCGCCGTGTTCCAGGATTGGGTGCCGTTCGAGCTCACCGCCGCGGAGACCGTCGGCATCGGCGACCTGCCCCGCATGAGCGACCGCGCAGCCGTGGACCGGGCGCTGGAGCGGGCCGGCGCCACGGACGTGGTGGCCGGGCTGCCGGACGGCCTGGACACCGAGCTGGGTGACAGCTTCGCGGGTGGGGTGAAGCTGTCCGGCGGGCAGTGGCAGAGGCTGGCGCTGGCGCGCGCCTCGATGCGGGAGGAGCCGCTGCTGCTCGTGCTGGACGAGCCGACCGCCTCCCTGGACGCGCCCGCCGAGAGCGCGCTCTTCGCCCGGTACGCGCAGGCCGCCCGCCGCCACCGTGCGGCCATCACCCTCCTGATCACCCACCGTTTCCCGACGGTGCGCATGGCCGACCTCATCGTGGTGCTGGAGGACGGGCGCATCGCCGAGCAGGGCGGCCACGACGAGCTCATGGCCCTTGACGGCCGCTATGCCGGGCTGCACGCCGTTCAGCGGGCCGCGGCGGGCGGCGAGGGCTGAGACGGGTGGCGAGGGCTGTCCGGACGCGCGAGAGCGCGCGTCCCATGCGGGACGCGCGCTCGTACGCGGGGGGACCGGGGGGTCAGGCGGCGTACTCGGGGTATCCGTAGCCGACGACCTGGGAGGTCGGACGGGTACGCTCCTCGACCTTGCCGTTGCCGGTGTTGCCTTCGATCGTGGAGATGGTGCCGTCGCCGTTGTCCTTCACGACGAAGCCGACGTGCTGGATGTCGCTGATGTCCTTGCTGCCGTCCCAGGAGAAGAACACCACGGCGCCGGGCCTGGCCTCGGTGCCGAAGCGGTCGTTGGCGGCGAACCACTTGGCGTGGGCGACGGTGTAGGCGTCCCAGCCGACCTGCGGGCGGGCACCGGTCTGCTCACCGACCCAGGAGACGAACATCGCGCACCAGGCGGCGTTCAGGTACGCGGCCCGGTTGCCCCCGTCACGGGCGATGGTCTCGGAGGCGCGCTGCGAGTTGGCGTACCACTTCTGGTACGGGGTGCCGCCACCGGCGGCGTTCTCGGAGACGCCGACCTGGGACTTGGCGAAGTCCAGCACCTGGGAGGCGGTCACGTTGACCTTGGTCTCCTTGGCGGCGCGCTTCTCGGACTCGGTCACCGGCGAGACGGCGGCGGGCCTGTCACCGGGAGGGGTGTCGGCGTTGGCGGCGACGACGTTCACGCCGAAGGCCGAGGTGAGGACGGCGGCGCCGAGTGCGGCGCGGGCGATGGTGCGCTTCGGGACAGCGGTAAGTCGGAACGTGGCCATCGAGGGGATAACTCCTTGCTTCCATGCCGCTTACCGGGTTAGCTGACGGGTTCGGGCGTGGAAGCTGCCCTACGGCACCAAGGTGCCGATTCACCCCAAAGGACGTGGGTCCCCGGTTCCGCGTGATGCGGATTCAGCGGTCACAGGACGATCCTGTGATCTCGTGCGATGGTCAGACATAGCCGGACAAACCGGACGTATGCCTTGAGATGCCCCACAAGGTAATACATGAGGCAAGAGGATTACAACTGCATAAAGCCCAGCTAGGCGAGTTGCCTGCGAGCGTCGGCCAGAAGCCCAAGCATGGCAAGGGATTCGTCAAGAGGCATGATCGAGGATTCGATCCTGCCCTCGGCCGTGGCGGCGCGGACCTCGCGGAGCTCACCGGCGTATCCGTTGTCGGCCGGATCGAGCACATGCTCCTCCGGCTCCATGGAGGGCCCGGTGAGGACGATCCGCTCGGGCGCCCAGAACGGCGCATGGATGTCCGCCCGCATCTGAGTACCTACAACACAGGCCTGGTTCGGGTAATTCCCCAGCAAGGAGGTTTCCACGAAAGCCCTTGCGCCGCCGGGGTAGAGCAACATCCCGGCCGCCTCCGCGTCAACTCCGTTCGGCGCCAGCGAGCCCGTGACGCGCAGGCCCGTGGGCATGCCGAGAAGCAGCTGGGCCAGGCCGAACGGGTAGACGCCCAGGTCGAGCAGCGCGCCGCCGCCCAGCTCGGGGGCCCACAGCCGGTGCACCGGGTCGTACGGCATGGCGAAGCCGAAACTGGCCTGCACGGACCGGATCTCGCCGAAGCGCGCGTCGCCGGCGATGAGCCTGATCAGCGGGTTGAACCGCATCCACATGGCTTCCATGAGGAACACGCCGGCCTCACGCGCCATGCGTACCATCTTCTCGGCGTCGTCCACGGTCGCGGCCAGCGGCTTCTCGCACAAGACGGACTTGCCCGCGGCGATGGCGGCCTGCGTGACCCGCAGGTGCTCGGTGTGCGGCGTCGCCACGTAGATCGCGTCGATCGCCGGGTCGGCGCACAGGCGCTCATAGGAGCCGTAGGCCGACTCCGCGCCCAGCGCGGCCGCGAGGGCCCGCGCCCGTTCCGGATTCCTGGAGCCGACGGCGCCCACCCGCATCCCGGGTTCCGCCACGATCGCCGCCCCGACGGTCCGTGCGATGACGCCCGTCGCCGCTATGCCCCATGTGAAATCGCGCACGCCGACGATGCTAGACGCATCAGATCACGTTGAACGTGTCCGGGTCTCCCCCGAAGCGAAGGCCCCTGTTCAGGGCGCCGACGGTGGCCATGCTCTCCGGGTCGAGGATGAAGTCGAACACATCGATGTTCTCGGCGATCCGCGACGGCGTCACCGACTTGGGGATGACGACGTTGCCGAGCTGCAGGTGCCAGCGGAGCACGATCTGCGCGGGCGTCTTGCCGTGCTTGTCCGCCAGCACCGCCAGCGCCGGATCGTCCAGCAGCCCCTTGCCCTGGCCGAGCGGGCTCCACGCCTCCGTGAGGATGCCGTTGGCCTCGTGAAAGGCCCGCATCTCCCGCTGCTGGAAGTAGGGGTGGAGCTCGATCTGGTTGATGGAGGGCACGATGTCGGTCTCGTTCATCAGCCGGGTGAGCGTGCCGACCGTGAAATTGGACACACCGATGGCCTTGGCCCGTCCGTCACGGTAGATCTTCTCGATCGCCTTCCACGCCTGGACGTACTTGTCCTGCTTCGGCACCGGCCAGTGGATGAGATAGAGATCGACGTGATCGAGACCCAGCCGGGCCAGGCTCTCGTCGAAGGCCTGCTCCGCGCGGGCGTGGTCGGCGTTGGCCAGCTTGGTGGTGACGAACACCTTCTCGCGGCGCAGGCCGGACGCGCGCACGGCACGCCCCACGCCCTCCTCGTTCCCGTAGGCGGCGGCGGTGTCGATGTGCCGGTAACCGGCCCGCAGCGCCGTCGCCACCACCTGCTCGGCCTCGTCGGCGGGCACCTGCCAGACGCCGAAGCCGAGTTGCGGGATCTGGACGCCGTCGGTGTTGAGCATGAGCGAGTTCATGGGTCCCATTGTTCACGTACCGTTTCTGGCCGCTTAAGGCGGCCGGGCTAGCTTGAAGCGGTCGTGAACGTGCCCTCACCCGGCTGGGAGGACTGGAGTGGTCGAACAGGCGTCGGCCTGGGTGGAGTCCCCGCTCCAGATGCTGTGCGCCGTCGAGGCCCACCACGCCGGGCTCCTCGGGCCCGCCACGGCCGTCGTGCCGCGGGCGGGGCTTCGCCCGCTGAAGGCGACCCGCCGGGAGCTGCGCGCGCTCGGGCTGCCCGACGGGCTAGAACTCGCGGAACCGCGCGAGGCCATGCCGAGGCGCGTGCACGCCGTCGGCGACGCCTTCTCCGGCAAGGTCCAGCTGCGCTGGCTCACCTCCGGCACCGGGCTCACCTCGGGACGCATCGTCATCGTCGACGACGGGCTGGCCACGCTGCGGCTGCTGGAACTGCTGGCCGCCGGGCCACGGCGGCCGCTGCTGCGGGCCCGCGCCAGGCCCACCGTGCCGCGCTCCGCGCTCGGCCTGGCGGCCGCGCTGCGGCTGCGCGTGAGCGACGTCTCCGTCTTCACCGCGCTGCCCGTGGCCGGCGACCTGGCCGCCGCCGTACGCCGGACCGGCGTCGACCTCGTACGCCACGACTTCGCCTGGTTGCGCGCCCAGCCGCCCAGCACGCAGGGGCCGGCCGAGCGCACGGTCGTGCTCGGCACCTCGCTCGTCAGGAACGGCCTCGTGCACCGCGACCACTACCTGCGCTGGCTGACCGAGCTGGCGGCGCGGGAGCCGCTCGCCTACTACCCGCACCGCCGCGAGGACCCCGTGGACGTGGCCCTGATCCGGGAGCGTCCCGGCATCACCGTGCACGACGCGGGCGTGCCCGCCGAGCTGACGTTGCGCGGACTCGACGCGGGCCAGCGCGTCCTCAGCCTCCCCTCGACCGCGATCACCTCGCTGCGGGTGCTGCTCAGCCCGCGCGGCGTCGCCATCGAGCCCGTGAACGTTCCCGATGACTGGTGGACCAGCAGGGCGGAACCCGCTCTGCGCTCGCATCTGACTGGAGTGACCGGGTGAGAGTGCTGGCGGTTGCCGACTCCGACTCCTACCTGAAGTGGGCGGCCTGCCTGCTCGGCGACCTGCCCGCCGGCTGCGAGACGGAGCTGGCGGTGGTACGCACGCCGATCGCGCCCTCGCCCGAGCAGATCGCCGCGGCGGTGCGGGGGCCCGCGGAAGGCCAGGCCATCAGCGCGCCCGCCCCGCCGCCGACCGGGCCGCCGACCGGGCCGCCGACCGGGCCGCCGACCGGGCCGCCGACCGGGCCGCCGACCGGGCCGCCGACCGGGCCGCCGAGTGGGCCGCCGAGTGGGCCGCCGGTGCTGTCGGCGCGGGCGGTGCGCCGGCTGGCCGAGCGCACGCGGCCGGACGTGATCCTCGTGGCCTGCACGGGTCCGGTGGTGGACGTGCTGGTCTCCGACGTGTTCGCGGGGCTGCGGCCGAGGCCCGTGTTCGTCAGCGGGCTGCCGGGCATCTCGGTGCCGGCCACGGAGAAGGCGTGGGTGTTCCGCAGCGGCTGCGACCTGTTCGTGGTGCACAGCGAGCGGGAGGTGGCCGAGTTCCGCGAGATCGCCGCCCGGCTCGGCGGTGGAGGAGCGGTCGGCCTGGCCAGGCTGCCGTTCCTGCGCCCCGGCGCGGTCGCCGGGAGCGGGAACCGGATCGTGTTCGCCACCCAGGCCAAGGTGCCGCGCCCCCGCGAGGAGCGCGAGCGCATCCTGCTGGCGCTGGCCGAGCTCGCCGGGCGGCGGCCGGAGCTGGACGTGGTGGTCAAGCTGCGCGCCCTGGAAGGCGAGCGGCAGACGCACAACGAGCGCCACCCCTACCAGCGGTTGTGGCGGGAGCTGGGCGAGCCCGGGCGGCTCACCTTCGCCGCCGGGTCGATGCACGACCAGCTCACGCGGGCGGCCGGTTTCGTCACGGTGAGCTCGACGGCGGCGCTGGAGGCGATCGCGCTCGGCGTACCCTCGCTGGTCCTGAGCGACTTCGGCGTCAGCGCCGAGATGATCAACCTGGTGTTCGAGGGCAGCGGCCTGCTGGGCACGCTGGACGACCTGGCCAAGGGCGACTTCCGCGCCGCCGCGGCCGAGTGGTGCGCGGCCAACTACTTCCACCCGCCCGAGCGCGGCGACTGGTCGGAGCTGCTGTCCGGGCTGGTGAGCGCCCGCCCGTGCGAGCCGGCCCGGTCGCTGCTGGACGGGCCCGAGCACGCCGCCGCCCGCCGCAAGGCCCGGCTGCGGGTGGAGGTCCATCCCACGATGTTGCGGGCGGGCTACCGCGCCAAGCGCCGCATGCGCCGCTACCTGAAGGCCCTCTCCTGAACGCTGTCATGAGCCCTGGGCTGGGCGCCGTCGTTGGCGCCGTCGTGGGCGCGGCGGGGGCGCGGCGGGGGACGCTCAGATCGCTGATCGGAGCTTCCTGCGCAGCCTGGTCAGCGCGGTGGGCGTGGCGGGCCTGGCGGGCGGCGCCACCAGGTCCAGCGCCTCGAGCCGCCTGCGCTTGAAGTAGCGGGCGTCGAACGTGACGGTGTCCGGCCGCAGCTCCGGGTAGGCGTCGGCCTGCATGCAGTAGCCCACCGTCCGTACGAGGCCGGGCAGGTCGAGGGCGGGCGGCTGCTCGATCACGCCCTCCTCCGACAACCGCGGCAGCAGGGCGTCCACGATCGTGACCGGGATCCTGTTGCTGTTCTCGTACGGCGTCAGCCGCTCCAGCACCATGCCGGTGCCGTACGACGCGGCCTGCAGCCCGAAGAAGCGCCGCGCGGTCACCAGCCCCGTGGAGAAGCAGCCCACGACCAGCTCGGGCCGCAGCGCCGCGAAGCACACCTCGGCGGGTACGTTCCCGGCGGCCACCGACAGGTTCACCCCCAGCGGCGCGGCAGCGGCCCGCAGCAGCCTGGCGTGCCGGCGCCCGGCGGCCGGGTGCGGCTTGAACACGACGTCGGTGCAGCCGCGGGCGGCCAGCGCCGCCAGCATCGTCTCGTGCAGCGCGGCCTCCTCCTCCGGCGTGACGATCTCCAGCGCCGACAGATACTGGCCGAGGATCAACGCCTGCCCCCGCGGCGGGCCGGGTGCGGTGGCGGCCACCTCCTCCAGCACCGCGAGGAAACGTTCGCCGGGCAGGATCTCGGGCTCGACGCCGTACTCGCTGAGCAGCAGCGGCTTCAGCCCCGGCACGAGGTCCAGGTGGAGCAGCCGCCCGACGCGGCGGAAGATCTCGGCGGGCAGCGGGTCGCGGGTCGGGCCGTAGCTCATCAGCCCGTCGGAGTAGACGGTGATCGGGCAGTCGCGCACCAGCCCCGCGATCGTCCGGGCGGGCGGCACCGCGATCGACTCCAGTACCAGCTCCTCCACCCCGTCCAGCCCCCAGTGGGAGCGGACGAGGCGCTCCAGCATCGGCACCTCGATGACGCGCGCCCGCCAGTCGGACGGATGCAAGGGGGCGATGAGCTCGTTCCACGAGACGACCTGGTCGAAGCGGCCGCGCAGCGGCGCGAAGCCAGGCGACTCGTCGAGCGGCGCCGCCACCTCGGGCACGGCCGCGTTGTCCGACACCACGAGCACGCGCCGGCCCGCGCCGAACCGGCCGTCGTCGACGGCGGCGGCCAGGGACATCGCTCCGAACAGCGTGGAGGCGTAGAAGACCTTCACTGGGGCTCCTCCCGGTCACGGCGGACCCGGATGTGCGGGCTGGGGGGCAGGCCGGGCGCCAGGGCCCGCAGCAGGGCCTCGCGCTCGCAGGACATCCGCGCCACCGACTCCGCCACCAGGTCAGGGGGCAGCCTGCCCACCATCTCGGCGCCGCGTTCCTCGAAGCGGGCGCGCAGCTCGGGCGTGAGACGGTCGCCGAGGTCCAGGTGGTGGGCCAGCAGCGCGCAGAAGTTCCGCACCGCCTTGGGCAGGAACTCCGGCTCCAGGTCCTTGAACACCAGCTCGAACGCGTCGAAGAAGTGCAGCTGACGCTCGTCGCCCACCTGCGTCAGCGACCCGGACACCAGGCGCCGGTAGAACACGCCGGCCAGCGACACCACCGCGAACGTGGCGGCCTCCCTGTGCAGCCGCCAGATCCACGGGCGGTCCTCGGCGGTGTGCAGCGAACCGGGGAAGTGCAGCAGGTCGCCCAGGGAACGCCGGTAGATCCCGGCCCACGCGTACGGGTAGTCCACCATGGTCCGCACCCCGGCGGGCATGATGGCGCCGCGCGCGTCGAGCACCGTACCCCTCGGGGCGGCCAGCGGGGCCCGGTGCACCACCCGCTTGCGGCCCTCGACCTGGACGTGGTCGGTGCGTACGAAGTCGCACCCGAGCCCCTCGGCCGCCTCGACGAGCCTCGTGAGGTGGCCGGGGGCCAGCCAGTCGTCGCCGTCCATGAACGTGACGTACCGGCCGGAGGCGGCCGACAGGCCCGCGTTGCGCGCGTCGGCCAGCCCCACAGGAGCACGGTTGCGCAGCACGCTCAGCCCGGGCAGGTCGAGGAAGAAGTCCTCGACGATGTCGCCCGTGGCGTCCTCCGACCCGTCGTCCACGACGATGAACTCGAAGTCGCGCCGGGCGTTGCGGCGGAGCGAGGCCAGCGCGTCGGCGATGTACCGCTCGCCGTCCCGCACGGGGACGACGACGGAGAGAGTGATCAACGTGCGGTCTCCTGCCGGCGACGTCAGACCGTCACCCGGCGCAGGCGGGCCTTGGGGGCCTCCTCGCCGGGGAAGACGCGCTTGACGCCGTCGCCCATGGCCTGCTCGATGATGCGGATGTCGCGTACGAGGTGCTCAAGGCCCGCCGGCTCCAGCGAGGCCGCGTGGTCGGAGCCCCACATGGTGCGGTCGAGCGTGATGTGGCGCTCCACGCAGACCGCTCCAAGTGTCACGGCGGCCAGCGAGATCTGCAGGCCGCGCTCGTGCCCGCTGTAGCCGACGGGCACGCCGTAGCGCTCCTTCAGCGTGGTGATCGTGCGCAGGTTCGCCTCCTCGGGAGGCAGCGGGTACGTGGACGTCGCGTGCATCATGATCAGCTTCTCGGTGCCGAGGATCTCGACGGCCTGGTCGATCTCCGTCAACGTGGACATGCCGGTCGACAGGATGACCGGTTTGCCGGTGGCGGCCAGGACGCGCAGCAGCGCGTGGTCGGCGACGCTGGCCGAGGCCACCTTGTGCACCAGGACGTCCATCTCCTCCAGGAACTTCACCGACGGCACGTCCCACGGAGAGGCGAACCAGTGCAGCCCTCGCTCGTCGCAGTATTTCGCGATCTGGCGGTACTCGTCGTGGCCGAACTCGGTCCGCTCCTTGTACTCGAGGTACGTCATCTCGCCCCACGGCGTCTGCCGGATCTGCCCCTTCTGCTCCTCGGGCACGCAGATCGCCGGGGTGCGCTTCTGGAACTTGACCGCCTGGCAGCCCGCGTCGGCCGCCACATCGATGAGGCGGCGGGCGATGTCGAGGTCGCCGTTGTGGTTGATGCCGATCTCGCCGATCACGTAGACGGGCTCGCCGTCGCCGACCGGCACGTCGCCGATGCTCACCGGGCCGAGCCTGCGCTCCGTCCTCGCCTCGGCGGCCCCGGCGGCAGGACCGCCGGAGCCCGCGGAAGCCGCGGGGCGGGCGGCCACGACCCGGTCGCACAACTCGCGCACCGCCCCCGACCCGCCGGGTCTGGTCAGCACCACGCGGGCGGCGGCGCGCACGCGCGGGTGCGCGTCGGGCGTCGCGACCGGCCAGCCGACCTCGGCCATCGGGCCCAGGTCGTTGACGTCGTTGCCGACGTAGGCGACCCTGGCCGGGTCGAGGCCCTCGATGGTCAGCCAGTCGCGCAGCACGGTGCGCTTGTCGGCCAGCCCCTGCAGCACCGGCACGCCCAGCTTGCGGGCGCGGGCGGCCACGACCGGGTTGCGCTCGGTCGACATCACCAGCACCTTGACGCCCGACCGCCTCAGCAGCGACACGCCCATCCCGTCGGAGCGGCTGACCAGCACCATCTCCCGGCCCTCCGAGTCGACGTAGGCGCGGTCGTCGGTGTGCACGCCGTCGAAGTCGGTGATGACGGCGTCGACGTCGATCGGCTCCGGCTCGTCGAGGAACGGCGCCAGCGCGCGTACCAGCTCCAGGTCCTCGGGGTTGTCGATCTCGACGGCGTGCTGCGGCGGCACGGGCTGCACGGCGACCTCGCCGAAGAAGCGGTGGCCGCGCTCGCGCAGGCCGGAGGTGCGCATGACGTAGAAGGCGCCGTTCTCGCGGAACTGGGGCTCGCGGTCCTGGCGGCGCGGCCTGACGGCGGGGTCGTGGTTGATGCCCCCGCCGCCGGCCGTCCAGAGGAACTCGTGCGTCGGCAGCCCCGACACGACCGAGTCGGCCCGGCCGTCCAGCACCTTGCGCACCGCCGCCGACAGGTCGGCGGGGTCGATGAACGCGCTCGTGCACTGCACGAGCACCACGACCTCGGGGTCGGCGCCGAGGGCGTCGAGCGCGTGCAGCACCGCCGACTCGCTGGAGGCGGTCGCGCCGCTCAGCTCCTCGGGCCGGTCCACCACGGTCGCCCCCGCCAGCCTGGCGGTCTCGGCGATGCCCGCGTGGTCGGTGCTGACCACGACCTCGTCGACGAGCTCGGCGCGCAGGCACGCCCGTACGGCGCGGGTGACCAGGGGGACACCTCCGACCAGGGCGAGGTTCTTCAGGGGAACGCCCGCCGAACCTCCGCGGGCGGGAACTACGGCCAGGACTCGCACGGTGGGTCTCCTCGGTACGTGGGATCGCACCCAGAAGCTAGAAGGCCGGGTTGAACGGCCAGCGTCACCGTCATTAACTTTCCATGGGGATCCGGTAGAGCAACTCTGGCCGGCCCACCCCTCCGTACCGCGGGGCACGCTCGGCCACCCCCAGCTCCACCAGGTGTTCCAGGTAGCGGCGCGCGGTCACCCTGGACACCCCGACGGCGTCGGCCACGGCCTGCGCGGCCATGCCGTCCGGTTCCCCGCGCAGCCGCGCCGCCACGGCGTCCAGCGTGTCCCTCGCCAGGCCCTTCGGCAGCTCCGAGCTGCCCCTGAGGGTGCCCAGCACCCGGTCCACGTCGCCCTGCCCGACGGCCAGGCCGGCCTCGTCCTTGAACCGGGCGTACCGCGTGAGCTTCTCCAGCAGTGTCGCGTAGGTGAACGGCTTGAGCAGGTACTGGGAGATGCCGAGCGACACCGCGGAACGGACCATGGCGAGGTCGCGCGCGGACGTGACGGCGATCACGTCGCACAGGAGCCCGCCGGCGCACACCGCCCTGACCACCTCCAGCCCGTGCATGTCCGGCAGGTACAGGTCGAGCAGGACCAGGTCCACCGGCCGCCCGCGCAGGAACCGCAGCGCCTCCCCGCCCGACCTGGCCACGCCCGCCACCTCGAACCCCGGCACCCGCCCCACGTAGACGCGGTTGGCCTCGGCGGTGATCTGCTCGTCCTCGACCACCAGTACGGAGATCACCGCGCCCTCCCGGTCACCGGCGCGGGCAGGCGCACGGTGAACACCGACCCCGCCGCCTCGATGGAACCGCCCAGCCGCCGCACCGCCTGGCCCACCAGCGCCAGCCCGAGCCCGCGTCCGTCGCCCTTGGTCGTCCACCCCTTCTCGAACGCCTCCCGCCCGGTCAGCCCGGGCCCGTCGTCGGCCACCCGGATCAGCAGCCCCCGCTCGTCCGCGCTCAGATGCACCTCCACCCGTCCGGCCGCGTCGATCGCGTTGTCGATCAGGTTGCCCACGATGGTGACGAGCTCGCGCGGGTCCAGGCCGGGGTCGTCGAGCTCACTGTCCTGGGTGAGCACCAGCTCGGCGCCGCGCTCGGCGGCCTCGGCGCTCTTGCCCAGCAGCAGCGCCGCCAGCACCGGCTCGCGCACCGCGCCCACCACCCGGTCGGTCAGCTCCTGCGCGGCCCGCAGCTCCGCCGTCCCCAGCGCCACCGCCTCCTCCGTACGGCCCAGCTCGACCAGCGTGATGACCGTGTGCAGCCGGTTGGCCGCCTCGTGCGCGGCGGAGCGCAGCGAGTCGGCGAAACCGCGCTCGACGTCGAGCTGACCGGTCAGCGCCTGCAGCTCCGTGTGGTCGCGCACGGTCACCACGGTGCCGAGCTCGCTGGCGGCGACGTTGACGGCGAGAACCCGGTCGCCGGCCAGGTGGACGCGCTCCTCCCCGCCGGCCACCAGCTCCGCCAGCCCCAGCTCGGCCACGTGCCGCCCCTCGGCGTCGGCGGGCAGGCGGAGCAGGTGCCGGGCGGCGTCGTTGCACAACGTCAGGGCGCCGTCCTTGCCGACGAGCAGCAGGCCCTCCCTGACCGCGTGCAGCACGGCGTCGTGGTGGCCGTGGATGCGGCCCAGCTCCACCGGCCCGAGCCCGTGCGTCTGGCGGCGCAGGCGCGCGGTGACGAGCCACGTCCCGGCCGCCCCCAGGCCGAGCGCCAGCGCAACGACGAGCCCGGCCCAGGGGAGCCGGTCGCGCAGCCTGGCGCTGATCCTGTCGATCGTGATGCCGGCGCTCACCAGTGCCCGCACCCGGCCGCCCGCCACGACGGGGGTGACCGCCCGCTTGGACGGCCCGAGCGTGCCCGTGTACGTCTCGGTGAACGTCTCGCCCGCCAGCGCCCGCTCGGTGTGCCCGAGGAAGCGCCCGCCGATCCTGGCCGGGTCGGGGTGGGTGTAGCGGGTGCCGTCCGGCCGCATGATCGTGATGAAGTCGACGCCCGTCGCGCCGCGCACCCGCTCCGCGTACGGCTGCAGCCGCCCCGACGGGTCGGGGTCGTCGAGGGCGTCCAGCACGTCCGGCGAGGCCGCCACGCTGAGCGCCACGGCCCTGGCCGTGCCGGCCGCCTCCTCCGTGAGCAGCTCGTGGGCCTGCACCACCGCGAGCGCCCCGCCGCCCGCAACCGTGACGGCGACCACGAGCAACTGCAGCACGAGCATCTGCCCGGCCAGGCTCAAGCGCCGCATGCCGACAACCTCCCGTGAACGAAACGTACGCAATGGTGACCTGCATCACTGTGAGGCGCATAGTCGCACAACCGGCAGTGCGTACGTTCCCTCACCCCATTGGAGAAGCCCCCCATGCGCGATCGCACGCGATATCTCTACGTGGCCGTCATCGCGGCCGCCCTGCTCGGCATCGTCGTCGGACTGCTCTGGCCGGACGTAGGCAAGGAGCTGAAACCCCTCGGCACCGGGTTCGTCGCGCTGATCCAGATGGTCATCGGCCCGATCATCTTCTGCACGATCGTGCTCGGCGTCGGCTCCGTACGCCAGGCCGCGCAGGTCGGCAGGGTCGGCGGCCTGGCGCTCGGCTACTTCCTCGTCATGTCGACGGTGGCGCTGGTCATCGGTCTCGTGGTCGGCAACCTCATCGACCCGGGGTCGGGGCTGCAGATCACCGACACGGCCCGGCAGGCCGCCGAGGCCGAGGCCGCCAAGGGTGCCGAGGCCAGTACCGTCGACTTCCTGCTCGGCATCATCCCCGACACGCTGCTGTCGGCGCTCACCAGCGGTTCGGTGCTGCAGGCGCTGCTCGTCGCGCTGCTGGCCGGGTTCGCGCTGCAGGCCATGGGCGACAAGGGCGCGCCGATCCTGCGCGGCGTCGAGCACCTGCAGCGGCTCGTGTTCCGCATCCTCAGCATGATCATGTGGGCGGCTCCGGTGGGCGCTTTCGGGGCCATCGCCGCCGTCGTCGGCGCCACCGGCATCGAGGCGCTCAAGAGCCTGGCCATCATCATGATCGCCTTCTACGTGACCTGCGTGCTGTTCGTCGGCGTGGTGCTCGGGGCCATCCTGTGGCTGGTGGCCAGGATCAACCTGGGGGCGCTGCTGCGCTACCTCGGCCGAGAGTTCCTGCTCATCCTGTCGACGTCGTCGTCGGAGACGGCCCTGCCCAGGCTCATCGCCAAGATGGAGCATCTCGGCGTGAGCAGGACGGTCGCGGGCATCACCGTACCGACCGGCTACTCCTTCAACCTCGACGGCACCGCCATCTACCTGACCATGGCCACGCTGTTCATCGCCACGGCCACGGGCTCGCCGCTGGAGTTCGGCGAGCAGGTGGCGCTGCTGGTGTTCATGATGATCGCGTCCAAGGGGGCCGCGGGCGTGACCGGCGCCGGGCTGGCCACGCTGGCGGGCGGCCTCCAGGCGCACCGGCCCGAACTGGTCGACGGCGTGGGCCTCATCGTGGGTATCGACCGGTTCATGTCGGAGGCCAGGGCGCTGACCAACTTCGCCGGCAACGCCGTCGCCGCCGTGCTCGTCGGCACCTGGACGGGCGGATTCGACCGCGAGCGCGCGGGCCGGGTGCTGGCCGGCCAGGCGCCGTTCGACGAGGCCACCCTGCTGGACGAGACCGAGCCGCAGGAGTCCGGGCCCGGCCGCGAGATGACGAAGGTCTAGCCCGGTGCGCGGGGCGGGCGCACGGTCACTCCGCGAGCGGCAGCCGCAGGACGAACCTCGCCCCGCCCCGGCACTCCTCGACCATGATCCGGCCGCCGTGCGCCACCGCCACGTCCCGGGCGATGGCCAGGCCCAGCCCGGTGCCGCCCGCGTCGCGGCTGCGGGCCGCGTCGAGGCGGGTGAAGCGTTCGAAGATGCGCTCGCGGTCCTCCTCGGCGATCTCCATGCCGTCGTTCTCCACCGCCAGCACCGCCATGCCGTCCGCGCGGAGGACCTGGACGAGGACCCGGGACTCGGCGTGCCGCTGGCCGTTGTCCAGCAGGTTCGTCAGCACCCTGCTGAGCTGGACGCGTACCCCTTCCACCACCACCCCCTCGGCCAGCTCCACCTGGACGGGCACCTTGTCCGAGCGGGTGGCCAGCTCCTGGCGCACCAGCGCCGCCAGGTCGATGCGCTCCTTGGCGGCGTCCACCTGGGAGCCGATCCTGGCCAGCAGCAGCAGGTCGGTGATGATGGCCTCCAGACGGTCGGTGTCGCGCAGGCTGCCGCTCACCAGCGCTTCGACGTCGGTGTCGTCGGGATAGAGCTGGGCGCTCTCCAACTGGGCGCGCAGCCCGGCGATGGGGGTGCGCAGCTCGTGCGAGGCGTCGGAGGCGAACTGGCGCTGCTGCTCGGCCGAGCGTTCGAGCCTGGCCAGGGTGTTGTTGACCGAGCGGGCGAGCTGGGCCAGCTCGTCGTCGCCCGGCGGCTGCGAGACCCGGTGGCTCAGGTCGCCCGCCCTGACGGCGTCCAGCTCGGAGCGCATGATCGCCACCGGCCGCAGCGCCCTGCCCGTGATCAGCCACGTACTCCACGAGGCCAGCGCGATCAGCACCGCCACCTGGACGAAGACGATCACGTCGAGAACGTGGCTGGCGAGCACCTCGGGGGACCTGCGGCCGGCGTACACGACGGGGGAGTCGGCGAAGATGGTCACCCGCACCGCCGACAGGTGCACGCACTCGGTCGGCAGGCAGTTGACGGTGCTGATGTCCTGGGTCTCCTTGGTGGGACGTACGTCGCTGAGCGGCGGCAGGTTCCTGGCCGCGTCGCTCGTGGCGAGGATCTGCCCGCTGGGGCCGACGACCTGGATGAGATCGACCGACGGGTTCACCACCGGGATGGCGGCGCCCGTGGGCAGGGCGCCGCCGCGCATCTCGGCGGCGATGCGCTCGGCGGTGTCCCTCGTCGTCTGGAAGACGTTCGCCTCGACGACGGATCTGGCCACGACCATGCCGACGACGGCGAGAGGAATGAACACGAGGGCGGCGACGGCCGTCGCGATGAGCGTCACGCGTCCGCGCAGGGACCTGGCCCACCAGGGTGCCACTCCCCGAGGTTACCGAGGGTGACTGCCGCTCCATGTCCCGTCAGGACAAAGATTCACCCAACCGTTCAGCGCTGGAGCCAGACCGTGGTGTCGGGCGGCACGGATCCGTCGCCCGGCAGCGGCCCGCTGGACAGCAGCACCTCGCCCGTCACGCCGGGCCGCACCGGCTCCTCACCCGTGTTGACCACCACGACCAGGCCGGGCTCGCGCTCGATGGCCAGCACGTCCTCGGGGGAGTCGAGCCACGTGAGGGTGCCGCCGCCGAGCGCCGGGTGCTCCTTACGGATCCTCAGGGCGGCCCGGTAGAGGTTCAGCGTGGAGCCGGGGTCGTCCTCCTGGGCCTGCGCCGACAGCGCCGCCCACGACGCGGGCATCGGCAGCCACGGGTCCGTCCAGCCCATGTCGCCGGAGCTCGTCCACGGGATCGGCACCCGGCAGCCGTCGCGGCTGTCGCCACGGCGCAGGAACGCCGGGTCCTGGCGCAGGTGGTCCGGCAGGTCGAGCACCTCGGGCAGGCCCAGCTCCTCGCCGTTGTAGAGGTAGGCCGAGCCGGGCAGGGCCAGCATGAGCAGGGTGGCCGCCCGCGCGCGGGCCAGGCCGCCGTGGCGGGTGACGTGGCGCGGCTTGTCGTGGTTGGACAGCACCCACGTGGTGGGCGCGCCGACCAGCTCCGCCTCCTTCAGCGACTTCTCGATGACGGTACGGAACGACTTGGCGTGGAAGTCGGCCAGCATGAAGTCGAAGTTGAACGCCTGGTGCAGCTCGTCCGGGCCGATGTAGCGGGCCAGCCGCTCCGGCGAGGACACCCACGCCTCGGCCACCGCCATCCTGCCGCCCGGGTAGGAGTCGAGGATCGGCCGCCACTCGCGGTAGATGTCGTGCACGCCGTCCTGGTCGAAGTACGGCACCTGCTCGCCGCCGAGCATCTCGGCCTGCCGTCCGTCCTTGGACCCCACGTCGGGCAACCCTTCGGCCTTGACCATGCCGTGTGCCACGTCGATGCGGAAGCCGTCCACGCCGCGGTCGAGCCAGAAGCGCAGGATGTCGCGGAACTCGGCGCGTACCTCGGGGTTCTCCCAGTTGAGGTCGGGCTGTTCCGGGGCGAACAGGTGGAGGTACCACTGCCCGTCCTCGGCCTGGGTCCACGCCGGGCCGCCGAAGATCGACTCCCAGTCGTTGGGCCGGTCGCGGAAGATGTAGCGGTCGCGCATCCCGGCCTGGAACCACGGGTGCAGGTCGGAGGAGTGGTTCGGCACGAGGTCCACGATGACCCTGATGCCGGCCTCGTGCGCGTCGGCGACGAGCGCGTCGAAGTCGCCGAGCGTGCCGAACATGGGGTCGACGTCCCGGTAGTCGGCCACGTCGTAGCCGCCGTCGGCCATGGGCGAGGTGTAGAAGGGGCTCAGCCAGATGGCGTCCACGCCCAGGCGCGCGAGGTAGGGCAGGCGGCCGCGCACGCCTTCGAGGTCACCGACGCCGTCCCCGTCGGAGTCGGCGAAGCTGCGGGGATACACCTGGTATACGACGGCGTCGCGCCACCAGTCGTCGTTGCCGAGCATGGTGTCCTTCCCTCGGATGTCCGAGATGTCGGGATCTTCTGGTGAAGGATGGCGTCATCGTTCTCCGGCGGTCAAGTGCAACTTGCGGAAAGTTGCAGAAATCACGTTGTCGCAACAGGTCCGGTCACGAGGCCGGACGGGCCGCTCGGCCGCCGGTCGGGTTGCGCAAGTCCTTGCGGCGGGTAACGGACAGGTCAGGGGTTCGGTAAGGTGTGGCGTCACGCGCGGTGATCACGCTACGGTTGCGTTTCCCAGTGGTCCGTGTTTCAACTAGATAGTGGTGTGCTCGCATGAGGCTGTTGCCCGTAGCCGTCATCGTTTCGCTCCTGCCTGCCGCTCCCGCGGCGGCCCAGGCTCACGCGGGAACGACGTACTACGTCGATTCCCGCGCGGGGGACGACGCGGCCGCCGGCACCAGCGCGAGCACGCCGTGGAAGACGCTCGACCAGGCCGTCGCCGGCCTCGAGCCGGGCGACACCGTCAGCGTCAGGCGCGGCAGCGCCTTCACCGGTCCCCTCACCCTCACCGCCGGCGGCACCAAGGCCAAGCCGATCACCGTCACGACCCACGGCTCGGGAGCCAGGCCCAAGATCACCGGATCGGATGACGACTGCGTCGTCGTGAAGGGCGACCACTGGCGCATCAGCGGCCTGTGGGCCTCGAGCTGCCGCTGGGCCGGATTCCGGATCGACGGCGACCACAACGAGCTGATCGGCGTGCTGGCCGACAAGAACATCGCCGGGGCCGTCGTCACGCCCTCCGGCGCCCGCAACACCATCCGTGACAGCGTCTTCACCGGCAACAACCGGATGAGCGTGAACGACAAGGGCGGCGACAACGACTCCGGCGCCTTCGGCGTGCTGCTCAACGGCGACGACAACGTGGTGACCGGCAACACCATCACCGGCAGCGTCGCCAGGAGCAAGGACTACGGCTACGACGGGGCCGCCGTCGAGATCTTCGGCGGCGACCGCAACCGCGTCACCCACAACATCGCCAGGGACAACGAGACGTTCACCGAGCTCGGGGCCAAGAAGGGCAAGACGGCCACCGGCAACGTGGTCGCCTTCAACGTCGTCACCTCCTCACTCAAGCGCGGCTCCTTCCTCGTCACCCGCGGCCCCCGCCACATCGTCGGCCCGGTCAAGGGCACGATCGCCGTGCACAACTCGGTCTTCCTGCCGGCCAGACGCACCGTCGGCTGGTCCTGCCACGACGGCTGCGCGCCGTCCATCCTGAAGCTGCGCAACAACGTGATCGTGGTCGGCGGCGAGACCGGCTTCGAGGACGGCAAGGGCGCCGACGAGGGCGGCAGCGTCTACAAGGGCCGCAAGCACAGGTTCAAGCTGGGCCCGAAGTCGGTCAAGGCCGACCCGATGTTCATCTCGGCCACCGACCTGCGGCTACGCCCCGGCTCCCCGGCGCTAGGCCGCGGCATCGCCCTTCCCCCGTCCTGGTACGGCGGCAAGGCCTTCGCCAAGGACATGAAGGGCAATGCGCTGACCGGCTCGCCCGACGCGGGGGCCTACCAGCGCTGACGCGCGCCCCGTCCGCGCGGGACTACAGTGGACGGTGTGCTCCATGATGTCCGCGCTCCGCTGGTGAGGCAGCTCGCCGAGTCCGACGCCCCACGCCGCTACTGGCACATGGGCGACGAGGACGGGCGGGCCTGGCTGTTCGAGAGCGTCGAGGGCGATGGCGAGCACTGGGCGGTCAGGCAGGTGGAGGTGGGCGCCGACCGGGCCGCCCGCCGCTACTGGTGGCGGCGGCTGCAGGACGACGACGGCTTCCTGACCGACCAGCCACTGGAGATCTGGGAGCTCACCGAGATCACCGAGGCGGCGTTCGAGGCCGTCTGGGCGGCCGCCGGCTGAGCCCGGCTAGCGGGCGGAATAGCCGGCCAGGCCATTGATCATGAGGTGCACGGCCGTGTCGAAGGTGTGGGCCGTCTCTTCGGGGTCGTCCGGCACGTGGCCGTGGAGCTCGGTGGTGATCAGCCCGGTGACGAACGCGTGCAGGACGTCGCTGGTCCGCCGCAGCTCGGGCTCCGGCACCCCGGCCATGCGCAGGATGCGGTAGAGGGTCGCCCAGATCGCCAGCGTACGGTCCTCGATCACTTCCCGGTGGGCGTGCAGATAGGTCCACATGGCCGGGTGGCTGCGCGCGTGCCGGTAGTAGGCCACGGCGAGGGCCCGGAGCTGGTCCTGCCAGGGGGTTCCGTTGTCCTCCGGCAGGTGCACGCGCTGCTGGATCGTGCCGCAGATCAGCCGGATCAGCGCGTCCTTGCTCGCCACGTGGTGGTAGAGCGACATCGGGTTGACGTCCAGCTCGGCGGCCAGCTTGCGCATGGACAACGCCTCCACGCCGCCCTCGTCGATCAGGCGAAGTGCCGTCGAGCTGATCTCCTCCAGGGTCAGAGGCGTCCCTCTGCGCGCGCTCACAGCCATACGCCGTATGGTAGCGTCCGCCATACGGTGTATGGCTACTCAAGGGAGCTCTTATGGCACGCATCCCCGCCCCTCCGGGCCTTCCCGTCGTGGGCAACACGCTGCAGATCCCCTCGCACGCCCCGGTCGAGCACTTCGTCAAGCTCGCCTCCCAGTACGACGAGGGCATCTACCGGCTCGAGATCGCCGGTCGCACCCTGGTCCTCGTGTACGACCCGGACCTGGTGGCGGAGGTGTGCGACGAGAGCAGGTTCGTCAAGCGCATCGGCCCGCCGCTGTCGATCGTGCGCGACTTCGCCGGGGACGGACTGTTCACCGCCGACCATGACGAACCCGTCTGGGGACAGGCGCACCGCATCCTGATGCCGGCGTTCAGCCAGCGCTCGATGAAGGCGTACTACCCGCAGATGCTGGAGATC
The DNA here is from genome assembly GCF_004352805.1 of Nonomuraea mesophila. NCBI lineage: Bacteria > Bacillati > Actinomycetota > Actinomycetes > Streptosporangiales > Streptosporangiaceae > Nonomuraea > Nonomuraea mesophila. Next base: position 25,332 of record NZ_SMLD01000064.1, on the reverse strand, counting down.
GCCGAGGAGCTCGTCGCCTCGTGGGCCGGCCGCCAGGGGGAGGACCTGCACGTCGCCGACGACATGACCCGGCTCACCCTGGACACGATCTCGCTCACCGGGTTCGGTTACCGCTTCCACTCCTTCGACTCGCCCGAACTGCACCCGTTCCTCAAGGCCATGGGCGGCGCGCTGACCGAGGCCATGCTCCGCAACCAGCAGCTCCCGTTCGTCACCAGACTGCAGCGCAAGCGCGAGGAGAGCTACCGGCGCGACATCGCCACCATGCACGACCTCGTCGACGAGGTCATCAGGCAGCGCCGCGCCGAGGCCGTCACCGGCTCGAAGGACCTGCTCGGGCTCATGATGGAGGCGTCCGACCCGCGCAGCGGCGCCCGCCTGTCCGACGAGAACATCCGCAACCAGGTCCTCACCTTCCTCATCGCCGGGCACGAGACCACCAGCGGCCTGCTCTCCTTCGCGCTGTACAACCTCCTGCGCGAGCCTCACACCCTGGCCCGCGCGTACGATGAGGTGGACCGGCTGCTGCCGGACGACGAGCCGCCGGCGTACGAGACGATCATGAAGCTCGACGTGATCCCCCGCATCCTGGAGGAGACGCTGCGCGTCTGGTCGCCGATCCCGCTGTTCGGCCTGACCCCGGTCGAGACCACCACCACGCTCGGTGACTACGCCCTGCCCGAAGGCGCCAGGCTCGGCGTGCTGCTGCCGGCGTTGCACCGCCATCCCGGGGCGTGGGACCGGCCCGGCGAGTTCGACATCGACCGCTGGCTGCCCGAGCAGCGCAAGGCACACCACCCGGCGGCGTACAAGCCGTTCGGGAACGGCGAGCGGGCCTGCATCGGCCGCCAGTTCGCGCTCACCGAGGCCAGGCTCGCCCTGGCGCTGGTCCTGCGGCGCTTCGCCCTGTCCGACCCGAGCGTCTACCGCATGAAGATCAAGCAGATGCTCACCCTCAAGCCCGACGGCTTCACGCTCAGGGTCCGTGAGCGCCGCGCCCACGAGCGGACCGTCGTGGCCGTGCCCGACGTGGGCGAGAGCGAGCAGCAGGACATCGCCGTCACCGGCGTGCCGCTCACCGTCGCCTACGGCTCCAACCTCGGCACCAGCGCCGACATCGCCGAACGGCTGGCCGAGCGGGCCGGGCGGGCCGGCTTCGCCACCACGCTGACCTCGCTCGACGAGCTGACGCCGCCGGCCGGGGGCCTGCTCGTCGTGGTCGCCTCCTCCTACAACGGCAAGGCACCCGACAACGCCCAGCGCTTCGACGCGCTCGAGTCGCTGCCCGACCTGTCCGGGGTGCGGCTGGCCGTGCTCGGGTGCGGCAACACGCAGTGGCCCACCTACCAGGAGTTCCCGAGGCGGGCGTACGAGAAGCTGACGGCGGCGGGCGCCGTGCCCCTGGTCGAGCGCGGCGAGGCCGACACGGACGGCGACTTCGACGGCGACGTGTCGGCCTGGACGGCGCGGTTGTGGGAGGCGCTGGCCGAGGAGTACAGCGCGCCCACGGCCGGTGTGGGCCCCCGCTACGAGATGGAGGTGCTCGCCGAGACCGAGGTCAGGCCGGCGGTCGTCTCCGAACGGGCCTTCCCGTTGACCGTCGTCTCCACCGAGGAGCTGACCGGCGACCCCGCCGGGCTCTGGGACTTCTCGGTCGAGGCGCCCCGCCCCGGCGTGCGCTCCGTCGTGGCCAGGCTGCCCGAAGGCGTCACGTACACCGCGGGCGACCACGTGGCCGTCTTCGCCAAGAACGACCCCGAGCTGGTCGAGTGGGCACTCGGTCGGCTGCGCGTCCCCCGCGACCAGGTCGTACGGCTGCGCGCCGCCGGAGCCACCCACCTGCCCGTCGGCACGCCGGTCACGGCCGGCCTGCTGCTGACCGAGTTCGCGGAGCTGCAGGAGGTGGCCACCAGGTCCGACCTGGAGGCGCTGGCCGCGCACACCGCCTGCCCGTGGACCCGCGGCCAGATCGCCGAGCTGACCGCGAACTACGCCGACGAGATCCTCGCCAAGCGGGTCTCCCCGCTGGCCCTGCTCGAGCGTTTCCCCGCGATAGAGCTGCCGCTGCCCGCCTTCCTGGAGATGGCCGGGCCGATCAGGCCGCGCTACTACTCGGTGTCCTCCTCGCCGCTGGACGATCCCGGGCTCGTACGGCTCACCGTCGGCCTGGTCGAGGGGCCCGCCTGGTCCGGCTCGGGCACCTACCACGGCATGTGCTCGGCGTACCTGGCCGGGCTGGAGGAGGGCGACGTCTTCTACGGCTACGTGCGGGTCCCCGCGCCGCCCTTCCGGCTGCCCGCCGACCCGGCCACGCCCGTGATCCTCGTCGGGCCCGGCACCGGGTTCGCGCCGCTGCGCGGCTTCCTGGAGGAGCGGGCGCTGAGCGGCGCGTCCGGGCGGGCCGCGGTGTTCACCGGCTGCCGTCACCCGGACCACGACCAGCTCTACGCGGGCGAGCTGGCCGCCTGGGCGGCGTCGGACACGGTGACCGTGCACGCCGCGTACTCCGCGGTGCCGGGGCATCCGTACCGGTTCGTCCAGGACGCCGTCGCCGCGCGCGCGGACGAGGTGTGGGAGCTGCTGGACCAGGGCGCCCACGTCTACGTCTGCGGCGACGGCCTGCGGATGGCGCCGGCCGTGCGGCAGGCGCTGCTGGACGTCCACCGGCGGGCGACCGGCCGCGACGGCGCGGGGTGGCTGGCCGGGCTGGAGGCGGACGGCCGTTACCAGCAGGACGTCTTCGCCTGACGCCCGTCCCAAGCGGGGCCCTGGTCAGCAGAACGTGGTGTCCAGGGCCTTCTGCAGGGCGTCGGCGGGGGTCGCCCCGCTGTACGGGTTGCCGGACAGCACCAGCGTGCGGCCGTCGTCCGAGCGCAGCGCGTACGTGAGGTAGCCGAAGATGGCGCCGCTGTGGCCGTAGAGGCTCTTGCCGCACGTCGTGCCGAACTTCTGCAGGCCGAGCCCGTAGTCGAGGCCATCGCCCGCCGGCCGGGTGGCGCGCATCTGCTTGAGCCCGGACGCGCTGGTCAGCTTGCCGCCCAGCAGGGCGTCGAGGAAGCGGGACAGGTCGGCCGTGGTCGAGATCATCTCGCCGGCGCCGTACTCCAAGGAGGGGTTGATCCGGGTGGCGTCCACCATCTTGCCCTTGTGGAGGACGTAGCCGCGGGCGTGCGGCCGGGGCACCGTCTGGCGGTGGCCCGGCAGGGACGTGTGGGTCAGGCGGAGGGGACGCAGGATCCTGGAGGTGATCGCGTCGGCGTACGGGCGGCCCGTCAGCTTCTCGATCAGCATGGCGGCCACCACGTAGTTGGTGTTGGAGTAGCGCCGGCCCTGGCCCGGCTTGAAGTAGGGCGGCTTGGACAGCCCGACGGCCAGCAGTTCCTCCGGCGTCTGGTCGTAGCGCGACTCGACCGGCCGGAAGTCGCGCAGCGACCAGCCGGGGATGCCCGCGCCCGCGTAGTCGAACAGCCCGCTGCTGTGGCCGAGCAACTGCCGCACCGTGATCGGGCTGCCCTCGGGCAAGGCGCCGGGCAGGTGCTTGGAGACGCGGTCGTCGAGCTTCAGCTTGCCCTCGTCGGCCAGTTGCAGCGCGACGGTGGCCACGAACGTCTTGGTCACGCTGCCGATGCGGAAGTGGCCCGCGGGGTCGGCCGGCTTGCGCGAGGTCGTGTCGCGGTAGCCGGCGGCGGCCGTCCAGTCCTTGCCCTGGTCACTGACCCTGACCAGGGCCGCCGACAGGGCCTTGGTCTTCACCAGGTTGTCGAGCTGCCGTTCGAGGGATTCCAGTCGGTCGTCATTGGGCGTGAGTGAGGTGAGAACAAGTGAAAGAGCGGCGATCTTGAGGGAAATCATGGGGACGACTGTAGAAATGAGGGGAAGACCGGGCCATGCGGTGCGCCATACGATGACCTGCGGAAAACCGCACCACCCTTTATCGACAATCCGGACTTAACGCTGCATGCTGGGATATAAACCGCAGCATGTGCGACACATCCGTGGAACATGGTCGAAATGTCGCCACGGCACTGTGGAAACCCTTGGAAAGGGAGGCGCGATGCTGCTGCGACTGAGGGTGTCCCTACCCGACAGACCGGGCGGTCTGGGGCAGGTCGCCAAGGCGCTGGGAGCGCTGGGGGCCGACATCCTGCAGGTCGTCGTGCTCGAACGCGAGTGCGGCCGGGCTGTGGACGACTTCACCGTCTCATGGCCGGGGCCGATCACCCCGTGCGAAGCGCGCGAGCGGCTGTCCTCCATGCCCGGCGTACGCGTCGAGGGGGTCTGGCAGACCAGGGAGATGCCGGGATCCGCTCCCGACTACGATCTGCTGACGCACGTCGCGGCCGAGCCGGCACGGGGGTTCGCCACGCTGGTCGACGCGCTGCCCGGGCTGTGCGGAGCGGAATGGTCGGTGGCCGTGGCCGACGGCGCCGTACGGCACGCCTCGCTGGCCGCACCCGCCGAGTTCGACCCCCCGGACCGCCCGCCGCGGGCCATCACCGTCGACGCCCGCGAACTGCGGCTCATGGTGCTGCCGGTGGTCACCCAGGGCCTGCACGTGGTGATCGCCAGGCCCGGCGGGCCGGTGTTCCACCGCGCCGAGGTGGAGCGCGCCGCGCGCATCGTGGACGTGGTCGCCACGCTCGCCGCCCGCCACGCCTCGGTACGCGCGGGTGATTGACCGGGCAATCACGTCGTCACTAACGTGAACGCGTCGACCGGTGTGAACAGGAGCCGCCCTTGACCGTTCACGAGCCCAGCATCGGCCGCTACTACGAGGACTTCACCGTCGGGGACGTCTACCAGCACCCCATGGGCCGCACCATCAGCGAGGCCGACAACACCTGGTTCACGCTCCTGACCATGAACACCAACCAGAACCACTTCAACGCCCACTTCGCCGCCCAGGCGCCCACCGGCAAGATCATCGTGAACTCCGGCCTGACCGTGGCCATCGTGCTCGGCCTCTCCGTCATCGACGTCAGCCAGACCGCGATCATGAATCTCGGCTGGGAGGGCATCCGGCTCACCCACCCGGTGTTCGTCGGCGACACCGTCTACGCCGAGTCGAAGGTCACCGCCAGACGCGAGTCGCGATCGCGCCCGTACGCGGGCATCGTCACCTGCTACACGCGCGGGCTCAACCAGGACGGCGACGAGATCATGTCGTGGACGCGCACCGTCATGGTCTACAAGCGTGACGCCCCGCACGACAAGCACTACTTCCCGCAGGCCAGGACCGGCCCCCTCTGACGACGGATCGGACGCCATGGACTTCGAGCTGACGGACGAGCAGAAGGCGTTCCGCGAGAGCCTGCGGGCGTTCGTGGACAAGGAGATCCTGCCGGTGGCCACCGAGTGGGAGCACTCCGGCAGATACCCGGCCGAGATCATCGGCAAGATGAAGCAGATGGGGCTGTTCGGCCTCAGCGTGCCCGAGGAGTACGGCGGGATGGGCGCCGACATGGTCTCCCTCGCCCTCGTCTTCGAGGAGATCGCACGCGGCTGGATGGGCGTGGCGGGCACCATCGGCTCCCACTCGCTGGCCTGCTGGATGATCGCCCGCCACGGCACCGAGGAGCAGAAGGAACGCCACCTGCCCGACCTGGCCGGCGGCGTGCGCCGTACCGCGATCGCGCTCACCGAACCGGGCGCCGGCACCGACCTGCAGGGCATCCAGACCCGCGCCGTACGCGACGGCGACCACTACGTCGTGACCGGCACCAAGACGTGGATCACCAACGCCCGGCACGCCGACCCGCTGCCCGTGCTCGTCAAGACCTCGGCCGAGGATCCGGCGCACAAAGGCATGTCGGTGCTGCTCGTCGACCCGTCCACGCCGGGCTTCAGCATCGGCCGTGACCTGCCCAAGCTCGGCTACAAGGGCACCGAGACGTGCGAGGTGGTGCTCGACGCGGTGCGCGTGCCGGTGTCCTGCCTGCTCGGAGGCGTCGAAGGGCGCGGGATGCAGCAGGTGCTCGGCGGGCTGGAGATCGGCCGGATCAACATCGCGGCCCGCGCCGTCGGCGTCGCCCAGGCCGCCTACGACGCGGCGCTCGGCTACGCCCGCGAACGCACCGCCTTCGGGCAGCCGATCGCCGGCTTCCAGGCCATCCAGCTCAAGCTCGCCGACATGGCCACCGAGATCCAGGCCGCCCGCCTGCTCACCTACTGGGCGGCCGCGCGGGCCGACAGGGGAGAGCGGGTGGACATGGAGGCGGGCATGGCGAAGTACTTCGCCTCGGAGGTGGCGCTGAAGGCGTCGCTGGAGTCGATGCGCGTCCACGGCGGCTACGGCTACTCGCAGGAGTACGTCGTCGAACGGCTCTACCGGGACGCGCCGCTCATGGCCATCGGGGAGGGCACCAACGACATCCAGCGCATGGTGATCGCCCGCGCGCTCGTCTCCGGCAAGGGCCGCCTCGGCTGGTGACACGGGCCGCTTTTCCAGGGATTCCGCGCACTGCGAAACCCGTGCGGGCGGCATCACCCGGCCCGTTACGGGTAGGTTGGTGCGGGTGTCCGCAGCCGCCTTCGCCTCCGCGTCCCCTCGCCCGCTTCCCTCCACCAGGCTTGCCTGGCTGGACGCCCTGAGGGGCATTGGCGCGCTGGCGGTGGTGGCCGAACACATGCTGCCCTGGTTCATGCCCCAGCTACGGCCCTACTGGTTCAACATCGGCGTCTACGGCATCCTGGTGTTCTTCCTGGTCAGCGGTTACATCATCCCCGTCTCCCTCGAACGTCACGGCGACGTGCGCGCGTTCTGGTTCAGCCGGTTCTTCCGCCTCTATCCGCTCTACCTCGCCGTCATCGCCATGGTGCTGGCCCTCGCCTGGTGGGTGCCGGTGCGCGAGGCCGTCCCGCGCGACGTGAGTGCCGTGGCCGCACACGCGACCATGCTGCTCGACGTCGTCGGCGTCGGGGGCGTGGCCGACACGATGTGGACGCTGTCGTACGAGATGGTGTTCTACCTGCTGGTCACGGCGCTCTTCCTGCTCAGGGGCCACGGCTACAGCGGGGTGCTGGCGATGGTGTTCGCGGCCGGCGCCGTCGTCGTCGGCCTGGTGACGTCGGGGGCGCTCATGGTGGGCGTCTGGCCGGCGTACGTGTCGTGCGCGGTGTTCGTGGTCGGGCTGGCGTGCGTCATCACGGGCAGGTTCCGCACCACCGCCGCCTGCGTGCTCGGGGTGATGGCGCTGCTGCTGCTGGTGCTGAGCAGCCGGGTTCCGTGGCTGGGCGTGGCGGTGGTCGCGGTGATGTTCGCCGGCACGGCCATCCACCGCTGGGAGCGCGGCGACGGGCGGCTGTGGCCGGTCGCGGTCACCACGGCGCTGGTCGTGATCGCGCCCCTGTGGGCCGTCACCAGTGGCTGGTGGTGGGTGCAGGGCGACGTGTGGCTGACCACGATCGTGCTGACCGGCCTGACGTTCGCCGGCGGCATGGCGCTGCGCGGGCGGCGGCTGCCCAGGGTGCTCACCTGGCTCGGGCTGATCAGCTATTCGCTCTATCTGGTGCACCATCCGCTGCTGAAGTATTTCGTGGCGGTCGCCGGCGACCTGCGCCAGGCGGACCTGCCGGTGCAGATGGGCATGACCGTGCTGGTCATGATCCTGATCCTGGCCGGCAGCGCGCTGACCTACCGTTTCGTCGAGAAGCCCATGCAGGAGCTCGGCCGGCGCCTGTCAGGCAGGGGCGGCCACCGGCTCGAGAGCCCGGGCGAGGCCGGGGTGCAGCCGGAGCACCCGCGCGACGACGGGGTCCTCGGCGAGCAGGAAGGCGAGGTGCCTGACGGCGTGCGCGACCACGTTGGCCGCAGTGACCCGGTCAGGTGACGGGGTCGCGGGCGCCGGGCCTCGCGCGATCTCCAGCACGGGCACCTCGACCGCCGGCAGCCACGGCTCCGGATCGGGGCACACCACGTAGGTCAGGACGATCTCGCCGCCCGGCTCGTGGCGCCAGCTCGTGGAGTGCACGACGGTGGCCGGATCCGCGGCGGCGACCCCGCTGAGCCGCCGGGCGGCCTCGTCGGGGCTTTCGCCGTGCTCCGGATGGGTACGTGCATGCCGGTAGGACCAGCGATTGCCGGAGTTCACCCTGAGCATCAGCGTCTCCACCGAGACCACGTGTCTTCCCGTCACCGCCACCAACTTACTGCCATTCACATGCAGGTACGTCCCATGCGCATTCGTGCTCCGCTCTTGAACAACCCGGCCGGCCCGGCTGTGATCGATGAGGTGCGAGAGAGGAGCCGACAGGCATGCCCGGTTCGCTGGTGCTGATGGGGTCGGGGGAGACGAGCCCGACCATGGTCGAGGTCCACCGTGCCGCGGCGCGGACGCTGCGCGCCGGGGCGCGGGCCGTGCTGCTCGACACCCCCTACGCCTTCCAGGAGAACCGCGCCGACATCTCCACCCGCGCCTGCCGCTACTTCGCCCGCAGCGTCGGCCTCGACGTCGAGGTGTCGGCCGGCGTCACCGGCGCCGACTGGGTGTTCTCCGGTCCCGGCAGCCCCACCTACGCACTCGAGCGGTGGGACGGCTCAGGCGTGGCCGGCGACCTGCGGGCCCGGGTGCGGGCCCGCCAGGGGGTGACCGTGCTCGCCTCGGCGGCGGCCTGCACGGCGGGCCTGGCCACCGTACCGGTCTACGAGATCTACAAAGCGGGCGCCGACCCCCACTGGCGCGCGGGGCTCGACCTGCTGGAGCCGCTCGGCCTGCGGGCCGTGGTGATCCCCCACTTCGACAACGCCGAGGGCGGCACCCACGACACCCGCTACTGCTACCTCGGCGAACGCCGGCTCTCCCGCATGGAACGCGAGTTGCCGCCCGGCACCGCGGTGCTCGGCCTCGACGAGCACACGGCGCTCGTCATCGACCTCGGGAACGAGTCCGCGCACGTCGCCGGCAGGGGCGGCCTGACCGTCCGGCGGCCGGGTTCGCGCGTCACCCTGCCCGCCGGCACCCGTACCGGCCTCGCCGAGTTGCGGCGCCTGGCCGAGGGCCGCGCGGGCGCGACCGTCCCGCCGCCGCCCGTCCCCGGGCCCGCCGTCGCGCCCGCCGGGGCGACGCTGGAGGAGACCGCCCACGCGTGCGAGCAGCGTTTCAACGCCGCCATGGCCGGGCCCGACATGGTGGCCGCCGCGCAGGCCGTGCTCGACCTGGAGGCCGAGATCGTCAAGTGGGCCGCCGACACGGAGGAGGACGCCGGCGGCGTCGAGCAGGCCAGGGAGCTGATGCGGCTGCTCATCGCCCGGCTCGGCGAACCGGCCGCGACCGCCCGCCTGCGCGCCCTGGGCCTGAGCGCCCTGGTGGAGCCGCTGCTCGCGCTGCGCGCCCGGCTGCGCGACGAGGGCCGCTACGAGTTCGCCGACACCCTGCGTACGGCGCTGCTCGAAGGCGGCGTGGTCGTGGAGGACACCCCCGACGGCCCTCGCTGGACCCCCGCCTCCTGAAGGGCGCGGCGTTCTAGCGGCGCGGAGGGTCGATGCGGGCGCCGTCCAAGGTGAAGATCATGACGCGGCTGAGGTCCACGCCGACCTTGGCGGGGTCGCCGGCACGCCAGACAGGGTGGTTGCCCAGCCGTACGATGAGGTCGGAACGGCGGTGGACGCCGCTGTTGGGGTGCTGGCCCACCCGTTCCTGCTCCTGGTGCTGCTCCGGCTGCGAGAACAGCCGCTTGACCAGCCCGGCCAGCCGGCCCGACCCGTTCTTCGAGCCGTTGAGGCGGCGGGCCGGGTCCGGCGGCTCGGGCACCGGGGCGAACGACATCCCCGACTCCAGGTACGCCAGCCACTCGTGCCCGTGATATTCCAGCGCCCGCACCCGCCCGTAGAACGAGGGCCCGTCGTAGCTCTCCGGCACCGGCGCCAGCCCGTCGGGCCGCAGGCCGACCAGCACCTGCCCGCCGGTGTGCTGGGAGATCGCGTACGCCCTGGGATCGCTCCACGGCATCGTCAGCCGGTGGGGGCCGAAGTCGAGCATGACGTACTGGTTCTGCGGCGTCCTGACCGTGGCCGCCAGAAGGTTCAACTGCTGGGAGTTGAGGAAGGCGGCCACGAAGGCCGTGGCTGGATCGTTGTAAATCTGGGCCGGGGTACCGACGTCCTGGAGGACGCCGCGGTTGAGAATGGCGATCCTGTCGGCCAGGGTCAGGGCCTCCACCTGGTCGTGCGTCACGTAGATCGTGGTGACGCCCAGCGATCTGACCAGGGCCGAGATCTCCATGCGCAGCTCGGTGCGCATGCCGGCGTCGAGGTTCGACAGGGGCTCGTCCATGAGGAACAACTTGGGCTGCCGGACGATCGCCCGGCCCATCGCGACGCGCTGGCGCTGGCCGCCGGAGAGGGTGCCGGGGCGGCGTTCGAGCGTCTCGTCGATGTGCAGCGCCTTGGACAGCTCGGTGACGCGCTCACGCACCATCGCCGGGTCCGACTTGGCGATCTCCAGGGGAAAGGCGATATTGCCGCGTACGGTCCTGTGCGGGTATAAGGCGCCGTTCTGGAACACCATGGCCACGTCACGGTCGCGCGGGGCGAGGTGGTTGGCCATCTGGCCGTCGAGCCAGAGCTCCCCTTCGGTGATCTCCTCCAGGCCGGCGATCATCCGGAGCAGGGTGGACTTCCCGCACCCGGAGGGGCCGAGCAGGACGAGGAACTCGCCGGCTTCCGCCCGCAGGCTGAGGCGGTCGACTGCGAGGTAGTCGCCCGGATACACCTTGGTCACTTTGTCGAGAACGACCGAGCTCATGGGCCCACACCTTGCGCGCGTGTCACCTGTGACGGGGGCTGATTGATGAGGTAGTACATCGCGCCTTAACGGTACATGTCCACCCTTGATGTAAAGAATCTCGTTCGAATGCGTTTCGGTCGGGGGTTATGGGCATCCGTAGGCCTTGTTTTCCGGTTGTTAGGGGTGTGGAAGGGCTTGCGCAAGCTTGCGGAAAGAGCTTTCATGGTCGAAACGTACCGGGGGAGACTATGACCGCATGGTGGCGTGACGCCGTGATCTACCAGGTATACGTACGCAGCTTCGCCGACGGCGACGGAGACGGAGTCGGCGACCTGATCGGTGTTCGCGATCGCCTGCCGTATCTGGCCCGGCTCGGCGTCGACGCCCTGTGGCTGACGCCGTTCTACACCTCGCCCATGGCCGACTTCGGCTATGACGTGGCCGACTACCGCGACGTCGACCCGCTGTTCGGGACGCTCGCGGACGCCAAGGCGCTCATCGACGAGGTGCACGCCCTGGGACTGCGGATGATCGTCGACATCGTCCCCAACCACACCTCGGCGGCCCACCCCTGGTTCCGGCAGGCGCTGCTCGGCGAGGGGCGTGACCGCTACATCTTCCGCGACCGGCCGAACGACTGGGAGTCGATCTTCGGCGGGCCGGCGTGGACCCGGGTCGAGGACGGGCAGTGGTACCTCCACCTGTTCGACCCCTCCCAGCCCGATCTCAACTGGGACAACGACGAGGTGCGCGGGGAGTTCGAGTCGATCCTGCGGTTCTGGCTCGACCTCGGCGTCGACGGCTTCCGGGTGGACGTGGCGCACGGCATGGTCAAGCCGGAGGGTCTGCCCGACATCGGCCGCGGCGGCCAGGCCACGCTGGTCGGCCGGGAGCCGGTGCCGTTCTTCGACAACGACGGCGTCCACGAGATCCACCGTTCATGGCGGCGCGTGCTCGACTCCTACCCCGGGGAGCGGATCGGCGTGGCCGAGGCGTGGGCCCCCACCCCCGAGCGGCTGGCCCGCTACGTGCGCCCGGACGAGCTGCACCAGGCGTTCAACTTCCACTACCTGTTCGCCCCCTGGGACGCCGCCGAACTGCGCGCGGTGATCGACACCTCCCTCGCCACGGCCGGCTCCGTCGGCGCCCCCACCACCTGGGTGCTGTCGAACCACGACGTCAAGCGGCACGTCACCCGCTACGGCAGCCTGGCCAGGGCCCGCGCCGCCGCGCTGCTCACGCTCGCGCTGCCCGGCTCTGCCTACGTCTACCAGGGCGAGGAACTGGGCCTGCCCGAGGTGCTCGACCTGCCGGAGGAGCTGTGCCAGGACCCGCAGCGGTTGCGCGACCCCGACAGCGGGCGCGACGGCTGCCGCGTCCCGTTGCCGTGGACGCGCACGTCCGGCTGGACCCGCCCGTGGCTGCCCATCCCCGAGGAGTGGGCGGAGCTGAGCGTGGAGGCCCAGCAGGGCGTGGCCGGCTCGACACTGGAGCTGTACCGTACGGCGCTGCGGCTGCGGCGCGACCTCGGCGGGGAGCTGACCTGGCGCGACTCGCCCGAGGGCACGCTCGTCTTCTCCAGGGGACCGTTCGTCTGCACGGTCAACCTCACCGCCGGCCCGGTGGACTTCGAGGTCGACGGCGAGCTGCTGCTGGCCTCCGACGTCCCCGGCGCACCCGATTCCGCGGCCTGGTGGAAAGTAAAGTGTGAGGCATGAATGGTCACGCTCGCCTAGCCGACATCGCCGCCCAGGCCGGGGTGAGTGAGGCCACGGTCAGCCGGGTGCTCAACGGCAAACCCGGCGTCTCGGCCGCCACCCGCCAGGCGGTCATGGCGGCGCTCGACCTCATGGGCTACGAGCGCCCGTCCCGGCTGCGGCAGCGCAGCAACGGCCTGATCGGCCTGGTGACGCCCGAGCTGGACAACCCGATCTTCCCCGCGTTCGCCCAGGCCATCGAGAAGGCGCTGACCCAGCACGGCTACACGCCGGTGTTGTGCACGCAGCTGCCGGGCGGAGCCCCTGAGGACGAGTTCACCGAGCTGCTGGTGGACCGCGGGGTCAGCGGCATCGTGTTCGTGTCGGGGCTGCACGCCGACACCACCGCGCGGATGGACCGCTACACCCGCCTCACCGACCGCGGGCTGCCGATCGTGCTGGTCGACGGCTACAGCGAGCACATCGACGCCCCCTTCATCTCGCCCGACGACCGCCTGGCCGCCCGGCTGGCCGTGCAGCACCTCGTCGACCTGGGCCACGAGCGCATCGGCATCGCGCTCGGGCCCCACCGGTTCGTCCCCGTGATCAGGAAGATCGAGGGCTACAAGCAGGCCATGGCGCAACTGCTCGCCACCTCCGACGTCGACGAGCTGATCGCCCACTCACTGTTCTCCGTCGAGGGCGGACAGGCGGCCGCCACGCAGCTGCTGGCCCGCGGCTGCACCGGCATGGTGTGCGCGAGCGACCTGATGGCGCTGGGCGCGATCCGCGCCTGCCGGCAGAAGGGCCTGTCGGTTCCGGCGGAGGTGTCCGTGGTGGGGTTCGACGACTCGCCGCTGATCGCGTTCACCGACCCGCCGCTGACCACCGTACGCAAACCGATCGGCGCGATGGCCTCGGCGGCCGTGCAGACGCTGCTCGAAGAGGTCAACGGCGCCGCCCCCAGACACGTCGAGCTGATCTTCCAGCCGGAGCTCGTCGTCCGCGGCTCCACCGGCTCCGGCCCCCTGGTCAACCGGTGAACCGCGACCTTCTCGTCCTCGGCGGCGCCGGGGTCGACACCACGGTCTACGTGCCCGGGCTGCCGCTGCCCTACCGCGACACCTACCACGTGCCGCCGGTCGTGGACCGGATCGGCAACACCGGCGCCGGCGTGGCGCTGGGCTGCCACGCGCTCGGCCTCACGGTCGCCTTCGCCGACCTGATCGGCGACGACCCGCAGGGCGCGCTGGTCCGCCGGGCCCTGGGCGCGCTCGAGTGCCGCTGGGGCCGCGCGGAGGCGGGCACCCGGCGCAGCGTCCTGCTCGTGGGCCCCGACGGCCGCCGCACCTCGCTCCACGACGCGAAGGTCACGCCGGGGGAGCGCCTGCCGCGCGAGCTCTACGCGGACGTACGTCCCCGGCACGTGCACGTGTCGATCATGGACTTCTGCCGCCACGCCCTCGGCGACTTCGACGGCGTCCCGATCTCCACCGACCTGCACGACTGGGACGGCGCCTCCGACCACCACAAGGACTTCGCCTACCGCGCCGACCTCGTGTTCCTGTCGGAGGCCGCGCTGCCCGACCCGGCCGCCGCCATGCGCGACCTCATCGCGCGAGGGCGCGCCCGCACGGTCGTGTGCACGCGCGGCGCCCGTGGTTGCCTCGTCCTGACGCGCGACGGCGGTGTGCGCGCCTTCCCCGCCGAGCCGCTCCCCGGGCCCGTGGCCGACAGCAACGGCGCGGGCGACGCGTTCGTCTCGGGCTTCCTGTACGGCACGGTGCGGGGCAGGCCGCTGGAGGAGTGCGTACGACTGGGGGCGATCGCCGGCGCGCACGCCTGCACGGTCGCCGGCACGCACGAGTCCCCGATCAGGGAGCCGCTGCTGCTCGCGAGGGCCGCCGCTCGGTAATGTGATAGTACGATTGAGTCGTGCTCGATCTCGTACGCGGCGTCTCGCCGGTCCTGGAGGTGCCCTTCCACGACGACGGCGCCCTCGATCCCGACGGCTTCGTCACCGTGGCCGGCGAGGTGCTGGCCACGGGCGTCACCTCGGTCATGTTCCCCGGCTTCGCCGGCGAGGTGCACAAGCTCGACGACGCCGAGCGGGAGCTGCTCACCGGCCTGCTCCTCGACATCACCCGCCCCCGCGACGACGTGGCCGCGATCGTCTCGATCCCCGACCACGCCACCTACCACGCCGTCGCGCGGGCCGTACGCACCGCCGAGCGGGGCGCCGACGCGATCAACCTGCTGCCGCCGCACTTCCTCGGCCCCTCGCGTGAGGCCGTGCTGGCACACGTCCGCGCGGTGCTGTCCGCGGTGGCGCCGCTGCCGGTCGTCCTGCAGTACGCTCCGGCGCAGACCGGCACCGCGCTCGACGCCGGCACCCTGCACCGGCTGGCCGCCGAGCACCCCAACCTGCGCTGGGTGAAGGTCGAGTCGGCGCCGCCCGGCCGGCTGGTCGCGGCGCTGGCGGAGGGGGAGCGGCCACTGCCCGCCCTGGTCGGCTACGCCGGGCTGCACCTGCCCGACGCGCTGCGCCGCGGCGCCGCGGGCGTGCAGCCGGGCTGCTCGTTCACCGACCTCTACGTCGAGTTGTGGCGGCGATGGGAGAGCGGCGACGAGGCGGGCGCGCTGGCACTGCACACCCGCATGCTGCCCTACCTGTCCTACTGGATGCAGGGCGTGGAGCTGATCGTCGCCGCGGAGAAGGAGATCTCGCGCCGCCGCGGCTGGATCGGCTCGGCCCACTGCCGCGCCCCCGGCCACCGGCTCGACGCGGAGGAACACCGGATGATCGACCGGTTCGTCGCGGAGTTCGCGCTGGCGCCGGCATGACGGCCGGCCGGCGCTCAGCCCCTCCGGCGACCCCGCTGACGGGGAGCGGCATGGAACTGCAGGGCCTGCACGGGCAGGTGGTCGACAGGATCGGCGGCGCGCTCGCGGCGGGGGAGCTGCGCGCCGGCGAGGTGCTGCGGCTGGAAGACGTCCAGGAGCGCTATTCCGTCTCGCGCACGGTCGCCCGCGAGGCCGTACGCGTGCTGGAGTCCAAGCGGGTGGTCACCAGCCGTCCGCGCGTCGGCGTCACCGTGCGCCCGATGAGCGCCTGGAACCTCTACGACCCCCAGGTGATCCGGTGGCGGCTCGCCTCGCCGGGGCGGGCGGCGCAGCTGCGTGAGCTGGCCGAGCTGCGCGCCGCGGTCGAGCCCGCCGCCGCGGCGCTGGCCGCCGGGCTCGCGGGGCAGGCCGTGCGGCGGGAGCTGATCGCCCACGCGCAGGCCCTGACCAGCGCGGCGCGCGACGGCGACAGCGAGGGGCTGGTGGTGGCCGACGCGGCCTTCCACCGGGTGCTGCTCGCCGCGTCGGGCAACGGCATGTTCGCCCAGCTCGCGGAGGTGACCGAGGAGCTGCTCAAGGCCCGGCGCGATCAGCTGCTGCTGCCCGAGCGGCTCGACACGGCCGCCGTACGGCGCCACCTCGACGTGGCCGAGGCCGTCGCGGCGGGCCGCAGGGCCGAGGCGGCCGAAGCGGTGCGCTCGATCGTGGAGTCCGCCCGCGACGAGGTCGAACACCTGCTCGACGGCGCTTAGGCGGGGTCCCGCTCGGCCTTGGCAGCGGTCTCGGCGGCCAGCCGTCCAGGGGCCGTGAACGGTCCCGACGCCATCGCCACGGCCGCCGCGAGGAACATGGCCCCGGCGATGACGAGCAGCGGCGCGTCGAACGAGCCCGTGGCCTCCTTGACCACCCCGATGAGCGGCGTGACGGCCAGGCCCGCGATGTTGGCGACGGAGTTGATGAGCGCCACCCCGGCCGCCGCGGCCACACCCGTCATGAACGACGTGGCGCTGCCCCACAACGCGGGCACGGCCGACCACGCGGCCCCCGTGGACAGCGCCAGCAGCGCGAACCCGAGCACGCCCGGCCCGGCCAGCACGCTGCCCACCAGCATCACCCCGGAGGCCGCCATCGGCACCGCCATGTGCAGCGCGTGCCTGCCCCGCCGGTCGACGCCACGCGCCACGAGCACCATCGCCACCACCGCCAGCGCGTACGGCACCGCGGTCAGCAGCGCGGTCACGAAGTCGCTCGGCTCGCCGAACCCGCCCTGGATCACCTGGGGCATCCACAGGGTCAGCCCGATGCTGTTGAAGGAGTACAGGAAGAAGAACAGCGCCAGCAGCAGCACCCCGGGGCTGGCCAGCGCCTGCCGTACGGAGATCGCCCGCTGCCCGTCGATCTCCGCCTGCTCGCGCGCGAGCCGCTCGACCAGCCACGTACGCCCGCGCTCCGGCAGCCACCCGGCCTCGCGCGGCTCGTCGGTGAGGAACCGCAGCACCACGAACCCGAGCAGGACGGCGGGCAGCCCTTCGACGACGAACAGCCACTGCCAGCCGGCCACGTCGAGGAACCCGTCCATCTTCATGATAAAACCGCTGATGGGCGCACCGATGACCGTGGCCAGCGCGGCGCCGACGTAGAAGCGGCCCATCGCGCGGCCCCGGTGGCTGGCGGGGAACCAGCGGGCCAGGTACCAGATGATGCCCGGGGTGAAGCCGGCCTCGGCGGCTCCGAGCAGCAGCCGTACGATGATGAACGACTTCTCGCCCTGCACCAGGGCCATGCAGGCCGACACGATCCCCCAGCTGATCATGATGCGCGCGATCCAGCGGCGCGCGCCGATCCTGGCCAGCACGATGTTGCTGGGGATCTCGAAGATCACGTACGTGACGAAGAACATGCTGACCCCGAGCCCGAACTGCGCGGCGGTCAGGCCGATCGCCTCGTTCATGCTCAGGGCGGCGACCGAGACGTTCGACCGGTCGATGTAGGCCACGATGTAGCAGACGATGATCAGCGGCATCAGGCGGCCGGTCACCCGGCGCATGGTCTCTCGCTCCAGATCGCCGACGCTCATCCCGTGACCTCCTGTGCAATATATGCACACTGTGAACCAATGGTGCTACCATTACCCTGCTGCAGGGATTCCGGTCGTGTCAACACCGCTGTAAAGGGCAGGGCTTATGTCGCAGACCGTGAGCAGGGCGACCACGATCCTCCAGCTGGCGTGCGGCGGCCCGCGCAGCCTCGCGGAGATCGGCGACCGGCTCGGCGTGCACCGCACCACCGCCCTGCGCCTGCTCCACACCCTCGCCGAGGCCGGGCTCGTCCGGCGGCTGCCCGACGGCACATGGGGCGCCGGGCACGGGCTCACCGCGCTGGCGGCGCGCGCCGGCGGCCAGTTCGGGCTGCGCGACCTCGCCCACCCGCACCTCGCCGCGCTGCAGGAGGAGACGGGCCACACCGTCCACCTGGCCGCCCTGCGGGAGAGCACCATCGTCTACGTGGACAAGATCTCGCCACCCGGCCCGGCGCGCATGTACGCCCGCATCGGGCGGCCCGTCCCCCTCCACACCGCGGGCGTGAGCAAGGCCATCCTCGCCCACCTGCCCCCCGCCCACGCCGACGAGGTGCTGGAGGGCTGGGAGTTCACCCCGCACACTCCCGCTACGCTGACCACCAGGGCCGCGCTCGACCAGGAGCTGCGGGCCGTGCGCGAACGGGGGTGGGCGGCCGATGACGGCGAGTTCGAGGAGTTCGTCCACTGCGTGGCCGTGCCCGTGCGCAACGCCTTCGGCGACGTGACCGCGGCGGTCTCGCTCACCGCGCTGCGCGCCCAGGCCGGCCGCGCCGCCCTGCACGCCCTGCTGCCGCCGGTGATCCGGTGCGCCGCGGCCATCTCTGAGCAACTCGGTTACCAGGAGGACCCACCATGACCGTCGCCGTCCACGTCGGCCCCGAGCCCGTGCCCGTCCTCGTCGAGGCCGTGGAGCGGGCGGGCGGCAAGGTCGTACCCCTGGAGCAGGCCGAGGCGATCGTCTACTACGGCAGCGACGACCCCGCGCAGATCCGCGCCATGATGCACGGCGGCATCCGCTGGGTGCAGTTGCCGCACGCGGGCGTCGAACGCTGGGCCGACGCCGGGGTCATCACCGAGCAGCCGGTCTTCACCGCCGCCGCCGGCGCCTACGGCCCGGCCGTGGCCGAGCACGCGCTGGCCATGATGCTGGCGGCGGCGCGGGGGCTGCACCGGCACGCCAGGGCCACCTCGTGGGGTCCCAACACCTCGAAGGAGTTCGCCGGCTCGACCGTCTCCATCGTCGGCTACGGCGGCATCGGGCGGGCGCTCATGCGGATGCTGGAGCCGTTCGGCTGCCGCGTCCTCGCGGTCACCGACAGGGGAGAGGCGCCGGGCGCGGCCCTGATCGTGCCGCGCGACCGCTTCCGCGAGACGCTGCCCGAGGCCGACTACGTGGTCGTCGCCGCTCCCGCCACGCCGCAGACCCGGGGGATGTTCGGGGCGCGCGAGTTCAGCCTCATGCGCTCGGACGCGTGGCTGGTCAACGTCGCGCGGGGCGGGCTCGTCGTGACCGGCGACCTGGTGGACGCGCTGCGCGAGGGCCGCATCGGCGGCGCCGCCCTCGACGTCACCGACCCCGAACCGCTGCCGGACGGGCATCCGCTGTGGGAGCTCGACAACGTCCTGATCACGCCCCACTGCGCCAACCCGCGCGACGCCTACTGGCACGGCCTGGCCGAACGCGTCACCGCCAACGTACGCCGCTTCACCGAAGGCGCCCCCCTCGAAGGCGTCGTCTCCCCTGCCCAGGGCTTCTGACCGCCCGGGTCACCAGGCGCCCGGCCACGACGCCGCCCGCCACGCCAGGACGGGCGACCCGGCCGCCGCGCACCCACGCACAGTGACGCCGGACACGGAGTCGCTACGGCGGTGCGAGCGCTGCTCAGGCGCTCACGGCGCCGGCGCCGCGGCGGGCGCCGCTCGTCCCGCGTGACGTGTACGGGACGCGTCGGGCGGGCGGGTGTTACGGCGCGGTGGCGTCCGGCCGGTCGGGGAGGTTGATGCGGGCACCCGCACTCAGCCCCGAGTCGTGCACCTCGAGCCCCACGGGTGTGAGGTCCTTGGCCAGGTCGAACACCAGCGCGCCCGTGAACGTCCGCCCGGCCTCGATCCGGAACGGCGTGATCTCCTTGCCCGCCTTGTCGAGCAGCCGGGTGCCCGCGTGCAGCGCGTCGTCCTCGTCGATCAGCTTCTGCTGCCCCGGGTAGAGCACCCGGGCGTCAGGGCCGACGTTCTCGATCTTGACGCCGATCCGGCAGGCCCGTGTGGTCGCCGATTTGGCGGGCTTGCCGCATTTCGTGCTGGTCACGGCGAACTTCAGCTTGCCGTCCTGCACGGGCCCGTCCGCGCCGGACGCCGGCGGCGGGCGGAACACCCAGGCGAGTACGGCCACCAGCAGCACCAGCAGCACCGCCGCCACGACCAGGACGGTCAGGCAGCCGGCGAACACGCTGCGTTTGCGCTCCGGCGGCCGGTAGCCCGGCAGCGGGCCCTGCCCGGTCATCGCGCCGGTCATCGCTCCGGTCACCGCTCCGGTCACCGCTCCGGTCACCGCATGGTGCGGCGGCGCCTGGCTGCTTCGGCGGTGCGGCAGCGGCCCGTGCCCGGTGGCGAGCGGGCCGGTGTGCTCGGGGTGCGGCGTCTGCGGGCCGTGCGCGATAAACGGCATGGGCCCGGTCCGCTCGGGATGCGGCGGCCGGCTCTGTCCGGTCGGCGTGGGGCCGGTGCGTTCCGCGGGCGGTGGAGGGTGCGGGCTCCGGCCCGAGCCCGGTGTGGAGCCCGGTGTGGGGCCCGTCCGCTCGGCGGGCGGCACGTGGTGGGGGCCGCGACCGGAACCGGACGTCGGCCCGGTGCGTTCGGCGGGAGAAGGTTGCCTCGGCCGTCCCGCCGCACCGGGCAGGGGGCCGGGCCCTGTGCGCTCGTGGTGAGCCTGTTGCGGCGCACGGCCGTCAGGGTGCCGCGCCTGAGCCCCATGGCCCCCGGCGTCGTGCTGCGGGCCGCGCTGGGCTGCCTCCGGGTGCGGGCTTTGGTGGGTGGACTCCGGGTGCGGGGTGCGGTGAGGGGCCTCGGGATGGCGGTGCGGAGGGGGCGAACCGGGCGCGGCACGGTCGGGCGGCGGCCGGTGCGGCGCCCGCGGCATCAGCGGCCCGAACTCCGACGGGTTCCACGCGTTGGTCAGGTGCTTGGTCGCGGCCAGCTGCGCGGCCGGCTCGTCGGCCGCCTCCACCAGTTCCAGCAGCAGCTGCCTGGCCGCGGGCCGCCGCGCGGGGTCGGGGTGGATGGCCGCCGCCACCAGCCGGTCGAGCGGCGCCGGCAGCCCCCGGAGGTCGGGGGGCGCGGTGCGGGCCCTGGCCGCCATCACGTAGGCGTCGCCCTCGCCGAACGGATGCCCGCCGAGCCCCGCGTACGCGATGAGCGAGCCCCACGCGAACACGTCGCCCGCCGGGCTCGTACGCCCCTCGAAGACCTGCTCGGGAGCGATCCACCCGGGTGTGCCCATCACCATGCCGGCGTTGGTGTGCCGCGAGTTGACGTGCGAGGAACGGGCCAGGCCGAAGTCGATCACGCGCGGCCCCGCCAGCGTCAGCATCACGTTGGCCGGCTTGAGGTCGCGGTGGACCAGCCCTGCCGCGTGGATCGCGGTCAGCGCGGCGGCCACGCCGACGGCCGCCGCGTGCAGCACGGACGGCGACAGCGCGCCGTGCTCGATGAGGTGGTCCTCGAGGGAGATGCCGTCGATGTACTCGGTGACGAGATAGAGGCGGCCGCGGTCCTCGCCGTGGTCGAGCACCCGCGCCGTGCAGAACGACGCCACTTTGCGCGCGTTGGACACCTCTTCGTGGAAGCGCGCGCGGTAGACCGGGTCGGCGGTGAAGTCACGCCGGATCGCTTTGACCGCCACCCGTGACCCGTCGGCGGCCTGGGCGAGGTAGACCACCCCCATGCCGCCGGAGCCGAGACGGCTGAGCAGCTCATAAGGGCCGATCGCCGGCGGATCGTCCGGCTTCAACGGAGAGCCAGCGGAGCGCCCCAACGTCGCCGTCCTCTCGCCGTCGTCATCCCGTCTCAACCCGAACCGATCCTCCGCCCCGGCCGGTCGTCGTGCAGCGACCCGCACCGTTCCGCCGCACGGCATCCCGTTTGTACCCAAGACTCTAACGGAGGACGGGCCCGCTCGTTGGCGACTAGGCGTGAGCAGGCTTGCGGCGCGCGGGGCGCATCGTCACCCGCAGCCGCGCGAGATTGAGCGCGTAAGGCAGTGGCCGGTGCGGCGAGATGAGCCGCCCGACCGGCTTGGGACGTGAGGCGCGCAGGATGCCGGCCAGGAAGGCCGTGCCGACCGCCAGGGTCAGGTGCACACCCTCGCAGCCCGGCCGGGCCCACCACTCGCCGGCGGCGGTGCCGTCCTGCCAGATCTCGGGTGCGAAGGTGTTCGCGTACGGCAGGCGCGGGCTGCGCTGGTGGGCGACCATCGGCACGAGGACGGTGGTGCCCGCGGGCAGGGTGGCGCCGTACCAGGAGGTCTCTGTTGTGGTGATCCGGGTCAGCGCCGGCACGGGCGGCCACAGGCGCAGGCTCTCGCGCAGGCAGGCGCGCAGGTGGCAGGGGTCGGCGCGGGCCGCCTTGCGGTGCGCCGGGTGGGCGGCGAGCAGGGCGAGGGTCTGCATGAGGCCGGGCGCGGTCACCCCGAGCCCCATGAGCCAGAACGCGGCCTGCATGAGCCCGCGCGCCTCGGCCTGTCCGGGGTTCTCGGCGATCAGCCCGGCCAGGCTGCCGGGCTCGGCGCGGCGCAGGTGGTCGATGATCCGCGCGTCGTAGCGGCCCGACAGGAGCTGCTGGCGCCGCCTGGCCCGCAGCCGTCCCGCCCGCGTGAGGTCCGCCAGCAGCCGGGTCAGTTCCTCGTCCTCGGCCGCGCCGTCGCCGTAGACGCAGCGCCGGGCGACGCGCTGCCAGCAAGTGTCGAGCCGGGCGTAGTCCACCACGCCGTCGGTCAGTCCTTCGGCCTCCTCGCGGGCGATCTCGATGAACGCGGGGCGCAGCACGTCCGTCGGCAGGCCCAGCGGGCGGATCTCCACCGCCGGCGCGTACGCGTCGTCGTCCTCGGCCAGCACGCGCAGCGCGTCCCGCTTGGAGATGACCAGCAGCGCGGGGCCGCGCGTGCCGCGGACCAGGACGGGACGGCCGCCGTAGCGGGCTTCGAGCTCCATCAGCAGCGTGCGGGAGCGCAGCAGGTCGCGCCCGGAGGTGAGGTGCGGGGTGCCGGGCGGTACGAGGGCGGACCTGAGGCGCAGGCTCTCCAGGGCGGTGGCCCTGGGCAGCCCCCTAGGCACGTGCGGCTCCCCAGGATCCGGCCGGCGCCCGCGAATCCCGGGCCGTGTGGGCCCTGGGCCCTGGGCCCGCGGGCGCCTCCTGGATGGCCGGAGCGGGGAGGATGTTCATATCCCGATGTGATCGCCGCAGGTCTGCCTTCGCAATCTGGGGTTTCGGTCACCGGAACGCCTGCGGCTCCACGCGCCCGGGGTGTTCCGGTGACCGGAACGCCGGGGTGTCACGGCACACGCAGCGGTTCGGGGCAGGGGGAGAGCGCGGCCGAGATGGCCTGCGCCGCGCCGCGTACGGAGATGCCGAGCCGGGCGAGCTGGGCCGCGTGCGCGGGAGCTGCCACGCCGAGCGCCATGCAGACCGTGCCCGCGGGCCCGAACACCGGGGCGGCCACGCAGGCCACGCCGTCGGTGTACTCCTCCTGCGCGTACGCCACCCCGTGCCTGCGGACCTGGGCCAGCTCCCGCTCCAGCCCGGTCAGGGTGGTGACGGTGCGGCGCGTCCAGCGTTCGAAAGGGCCGCGGGCGATCAGCTCGTTGCGCAGCCGGGGATCGAAGGCCAGCAGCGCCTTGCCCGTGGCGGTGCAGTGCAGCGGCGCGCGGTCGGTGCCGTCGGAGCGTGAGCCGACGCGGTTGTGCCCGTAGAGGCGCTCGACGTAGCGGGCCTCCAGGCCGGCGGGCACGGCCAGGTTCACGGTCTGCCGGGTGGCCTCGTACAGGTAGAGCAGGTACGGGAGCACTACCGCGCGGGTTCCCGGCACGAGGGCGCGGGTGGTGCCGGCCATGGTCTCCAGCACCTCGCCGGGCACGTAGCCGTTGCCGACCCGCCGGGCCAGCCCGCGCGCGCACAACACGCCGAGGATGCGGTGCGCGGTCGACTTCGGCAGTCCTGTGCTGCGGCACAACTCCGCCAGGTTCGCCGGGCGGGAGGACGCGCTGAGCGCGAGGAGGATGTCGATCCCGCGCTCCAGGCTGCCCGGCTGCGACACTCTGCGGTCGTCGGTGACGGATCGCTCGTGACCGGCGGTCTGTGTCGGCATGACTGTCCTTTCGCTTTCCGAGGAGCGAAAGGGGCTTCCCGGAGTCGCTTTTGTGCATGCCTTGACCTACCCGGCTGACCGTGCGTTGATGCCCCGTCAACCCAGAGTGACGATCTTCGCGTAGCCAGCAGGGGTTTCGTGGCTCTTGCCCGGTCCGCGCGTCACCTCAGTGCGGCGGCCTCCGACGCGAGCTTCTCGACCCGGCCCCAGTCGCCCGCCGCCAGCGCGTCGGCGGGGGTC
This sequence comes from Nonomuraea mesophila, assembly GCF_004352805.1. Lineage (NCBI taxonomy): Bacteria > Bacillati > Actinomycetota > Actinomycetes > Streptosporangiales > Streptosporangiaceae > Nonomuraea > Nonomuraea mesophila. The sequence goes on along the minus strand of NZ_SMLD01000064.1, from coordinate 1,386 downwards.
AGCCAGGTGCCGCCCACGCAGCCCACGTTCGGCAGCGCGAGATAACCGGCCGCCGTGTCGGCCCGGACGCCGCCCGTCGGGCAGAACCGCACGTCCGGCAGCGGCCCGCCCAGCGCCTTGACGTAAGGGACGCCGCCCGCGGCCTCGGCGGGGAAGAACTTGAGCTCCTTGACGCCGCGCTCGGCCAGCGCCATGGCCTCCGACACGGTGGCCACGCCGGGCAGGTAGGGGACGCCGCTCGCGTCCAGCGCCTCGACCAGCGACAGGGTGGTGCCCGGCGAGACCAGGAACCGGGCCCCAGCCGCCACCGATGCCGAAATATCAGCAGAAGTCCGGATCGTGCCGGCACCCACGGTCGCCTCGGGCACCTCGGCGGCGATCCTCGCGATCGCCTCACGGGCGACCGGCGTGCGCAGGGTCACCTCGATGACCGGCAGGCCACCGGCGACCAGCGCCCTGGCCAGCGGCACCGCGGTGTCCGCGTCGTCGATCACCACGACGGGGATCACCGGGGCGAGATCGAGCAGACTACTCATACGTTCTTCTCCTCGTCGGCCCCATCCGGGACCCTTCCGTACTGATATTTCCGGCCTGCGCCACGCAGGGATATGCCTCAACCCGCCGGTTCCCTGCGCGCACACTGGCTCAGCCAGGCCGCGGCGCCCGTCAGCGCCGGCTGCGGTGCGACGATCAGCGCCGTTCCGATCCCGGAGAGATAGTTCGCCATATCGGGATTGGCGGTGAACCGCGTACGGAACCCGCCGGCACACACGCGCTCCACCATACGGGGCAGCACTCCACCACCCAGGTAGACCCCGCCCCTCGCGCCCAGGGTGAGCGCCACGTTCCCGGCGAAGTTGCCCAGCAGCCCGCAGAACACCTCGACCGTCTCGGCGCACAGCGCGTCGTCGAGCCCGGCCACGATGTCCGAGGCGGTCAGCTCCGGCGCGGCGACCCCGTTCACCTGGGCCAGCGCCCGGTGCAACCGGACCAGGCCCGGCCCCGACAACACGTGCTCGGCCACGACGTGCGGCAACCCCTGCGACTGAAGGGCCCGTACGACCTCGAACTCGCGCCGTTCCACCACCGGCACCGTGACGTGCCCGCCCTCGCCCGGGATCGGCGTCCAGCCGTCCTCGGAAGGGACCAGCCCGCCCACGCCCAGCCCGGTGCCCGGCCCCAGCACGGCCTTGACCCCGTGGCCCAGCATGGGGCCGCCCAGGTGCACCAGGTCGTCGCCCTCCAGGTGCGGCAGCGACACGGCCAGCGCCTCGAAGTCGTTCAGCAGCCGCGCGTACGGGATGCCGAGCTCACGCACGGACCCGGCCCACGGCGCGTTCGTGAGCCGGTAGCGGTCATCGTCGATCGGCCCCGCCACGGCCAGGC